>CAIKKO010000449.1 GCA_903828025.1 uncultured Sphingomonadales bacterium | reverse complement strand
CCGCCGAACAGCGCGACATAGAGCATGGTCGGCCCCGGCAGCAGCAGATTGAGCGCCGCCGCCATT
This sequence comes from uncultured Sphingomonadales bacterium, assembly GCA_903828025.1. GTDB lineage: Bacteria > Pseudomonadota > Alphaproteobacteria > Sphingomonadales > Sphingomonadaceae > Novosphingobium. Next base: position 4,587 of record CAIKKO010000449.1, on the reverse strand, counting down.
GCGCCAAGGTCCGAGCCGAGATTGATGGTGTTGGCTATCAGCAGCAGCACAACCGCAAACCACAGCACTGGCTGGGGATAATGCCGCCGCAGATTGTGCGCGATGCCGTGCCCCGTCACCGCGCCGATGCGCGCGCAGACGAGCTGGGTTGCGACCAGCAGCGGATAGCTGAACACCATGATCCACGCGAGGCTGTAGCCGAACTGCGCGCCGACCTGGCTGTAGGTGCCTATGCCGCTCGGGTCGTCGTCCGCCGCGCCGGTGATGAGCCCGGGGCCAAGCACTTCGCCCCACGAGCGCTGGTCCGGTTCGGCATGTGGGTCCACTTGGGTATTCTGATTGTCGCTCATGCATTCAACTCGTTGATGGCGACGTGGACCCGTGTTTCGATTTCGTCACGCGGCAGGCCGGGAGGGATTTCTGCGCCATAGCGATAATGGATCGTCCCGGCGCGCTTCCACTGGCGCTGATAGAGCGGGCCGCTGTCCACCGCGACCGGGATGACCGGCAAGTTCAGCATTTTGTAGAGCCCGGCGAAACCGGCCTGCAGTTCGGGCCGGGTGCCATGCGGCACGCGGGTGCCTTCGGGAAAGATCACCAGCGGCCGACCATCGGCAATGCGCCGCCGCGCCTCGGTCAGCATGGCGCGAAACGCGCTCGCGCCGCCCTCGCGGTCTACCGCAATCAGGCCGTAGCGCCTGCCCACTGTGCCCCAGAGCGGGATGCGCAGCAGCTGCTGTTTGGCGAAGGCGACGGGGAGGGGATAATGGTGCGGCAGGTCGATCGCCTCGAAAAAGGATTCGTGCTTGATGGCGTAGAGTACCCCGCCGCGCGCAACAAAGCCCTCGCATTCGACCGTGATGCGGAGAATGTATCGCGCGCACGAGCGGTGCCAGCCCGACCAGTAGTGCACGATCACCCGGAACCGCTCCAGCGAGATGGCCCAAGCGATCAGCGCCACCAGCACCAGCAGGATCGTGCCGCCATAAAACGCGGCATAGAACGCAAGGCTGCGGAAGACTTCGCCCGGGGTTGCGTCGGCCTGCGCCGGTTTGGACTTGCTCACGGGATCGGGCACGCTGGAACCTACCACCCCGCGAGCCAGGCGGCGATGCGCGCCAGCAGCTTGTTGTATTCAATGAACAAGGTTTTCAGGCTGGGACGCGAGGGGATGGCGTCGGGCAGAATTTTCACACCCTTGGGCACCGCCAGCGACAGATCGAACACCGCGCGCCGCATGTGCCAGTCGGTCGTGACCAACCGCACCGACGTTAGGTGCTCCGCCGCGATCCAGCGCGAGGCTTCCAGTGCATTCGAGCGCGTGTCGATCGATTCAAACCCCAGCGTCACGCAGCAGGCGAGCAGCTGCGGCGAAACCTGATATTCGGCCGCGAATTCGCCGGGCCGGACTTCGCTCGCCACCCCGGCCACGAGCAATTTGCGCGCCTGCCCCGCGCGCAGCACCTCGATCGCGCGGGGGATCCGTCCGCCCGCGCCGGTCAGCGCGATCACGCCGTCGGTCTTTTGCGGCCCCGCTGGACGCGGCAAGGCGAGCGCGAACCACAGGAAGCCAAGCGTCCAGACCAGCAGCACTGCCGCGCCGATGCGGCGAAACAGGCCGGGGGGTTTGCGGGGGCGCACGATGTCAATATCCCCGCACGTCAGAGCATCCGCCGCAGCGCGGCGAGCACGGTGAGCCGCGCGGTGAGGACTGCCAGCCCCACACCGAGCATCGGAATGGCGGCAATCGCGAACCAGTCCGGCCAGCGCAGCACTGCGCCGCTGACCATGCCCGAGCCAAGCCCAGCGAACTGGCGGCCCAGCGCGAAGATCGTGATCAGCCCGAGCAACAGCCCCGCCAGTCCGCCCGCCGCCGCATCGAACGCCATCGAGCGCTGAAACACCCGCGCGATCTGGCGATCGGTGCCGCCCAGCATGTGCACGATCTCGATGGTTTCGCGGTGGTTGCCCAGCGCATTGCGCGAAGCCAGCAGCACGGCGGCCATCGTCGCGCAGGCCAGCAGCGCGATGAGCCCGCCCGCGAGCCACTGCAACGTTTCGATGGCGGCAAACACCGGGGCCAGCCACCCGGCCTGCGCGTCGACCCGCGCGGATGGAGCCACTGGCACCACGATAGCGCGCAGCGCTCCCAGTCGGTCCGGCGTGGCGGCGGCGCGCAGCCGGACGTCAATCAGTGCCGGGATCGGCAAGGACTCGACATCGTCGCCCGGCCGCGTGCCGAGCCACGGTTCAACCAGCGTGTTGAGCTCCTCCTGCGCCACCTGATGCGCCTCCGCGACATCGGGGGCGGTGCGCAGCGCGGCGAGGACGGCGGCGGCCTGACGGGTGCGCTCTGCCGGTGCAGCGGTCACAATCTGCACGGTGACCCCGCCCTCCAGATCGGCGCTTGCCGTGCGTGCGGCATTGCGCAACGCGAGGCCGCTCGCGGCCGCCACGACTGTCAGTGCGATCATGATCGCGATCACCCACGGCATTGGTCCGGACAGCTGTGCTTCGGGCAGCAGGCGCGGATCGCCGGTCGAGGCCGTACCGCGCCAGCGATGGCCGAGCGCGCCAAGGGCAGAAGCCAAGATGCTCATAGCAGCACGCTCATAGCGGTGAGGCGGCTATGGGATTGGTCGCGGCCGGGCGGCGCGGCGGATAGCGCAGCGCGCCCGTCGGATCGCTCAGCCGTCCCTTGTCGAGCCGCATGATCAGCGATTCCGGCACTTTGCGGATCAGGTGGACGTCATGGGTGGCGACCACCACCGTCGTGCCGAGCCGGTTGAGGCTTTCGAACAGGCGCAACAGCTTGAGCGCCATGTCCGGATCGACGTTGCCGGTCGGCTCGTCAGCCACGAGCATGTCGGGCCGTGCGATCACCGCGCGCGCGATCGCCACGCGCTGCTGCTCTCCGCCCGAAAGCGTGGCGGGCCGCGCATGCTGGCGATCACCGAGTCCAACCCATTCGAGCATGTCGCCCACCGGCCGCGCGATGTCCTTCTCGCTCACCCCGGCCACGCGCAGCGGCAGCGCAACATTGTCGAATGCGGAGAGGTGATCGACCAGGCGGAAATCCTGAAACACCACGCCGATGCGGCGACGAAATCCGGGCAGGCGTTCGCGCGGAAGCGTAATTGCATCGGTGCCGAACAGCCGGATCAGCCCGCGCGAAGGCCGCTGCGAGAGATACAGCAGCTTGAGCAGGCTGGTCTTGCCCGCACCGCTCGCGCCGGTCAGGAAGTAGAACCGGCCGGGATAAAGCGTGAAGGAAATGTCGGTGAGGATTTCCTTGTCCGTCCCGTAACGCAGCCCGACATTGTCGAACTGGACAATTTCGGCATCAGGCTGGCTCATGTCAGGCGTGGCGATCCTTCGGGGTAGCCTTGGGGCAGGCTCGGGTGGTGGGAAGGCGCGGCAAACTTGCGCCTTGGCAGGGCTATAGGCGTCTATCGATGTGGAAAAAAGGCCGTGGAAGCACTTCTCCCCGCCCGCGCCTATTGTTTCACGAGGCAAGCCCATGCTTAACCCGGCCGCATGATCATCGCGTGTCCCGCCTGCTCGACGCGGTATGTCGTTCCCGACAGCGCGATCGGTGTGGATGGCCGCACCGTTCGCTGCGCCAAGTGCCGCCACAGCTGGTTCCAGCAGGGCCCAGAATTGCCTGCGCGACCCGAACCGGCGGTGGCTGTGGCGGCCGCAGCGCAAGTGCCTCCGCCCCCGTCTCCACCCTCACCCCTACCTGCGTCATCCGCGCCTTCATCATCCGCGCCTTCATCATCCCCGGCCTCTGCAGCGGTTGAGGCTGAACCGTCTCCTGCCGCCTCGACGTTCGATGGCGATGCTGATCCCGATGACGTGGTGCCTGAACCGCCAGCGGTGCCGCGTCCGATCACACGCGGCAGCGACGATGCCTTTGCCGGGGCCGGCTCGCGGTTCGACCATGAGCCGCCGTTTCGCCCGCGCCGCAACACTGGCCGGCTCTGGACCATGGCCGCGTTCGCCTTTGCGCTCCTTGTCGCGGGGCTGATCGGCCTTGCCCTATGGCTGGGGCTGCCCAAATGGCTGCCTTCGGCCCACGCCACGTTTGGTGCCGGGCGCCCCGATCTGGTGCTGTCCTTCCCGGCCGAGCGGCAGGACCGGCGCACTTTGCCCAACGGAACCGAATATTTCGGCGCGAGCGGTACAGTCACCAATGTTGGCAAGGACGCGCGCGAAGTGCCGCCGATTCTGATCGTGCTGCGCGATGCCAAGGACAAGGTGGTCTACACCTGGGATGTCACCCCGCCGCGGGATTCGCTGAAACCCGGGGAGAGCGTGACGATCAACGAAGCCGTCACCGACGTACCCAAGAGCGCCAAGGTCGCCGAAATCGGCTGGAAGCCCGATTAAAAAAGCCGCCGTTGGTTGTTGCGCATGGCGGGGTCCTTTGCTACGGGCCCGCTCCTACCCCGGCGGGACAGCCTTTTTGAAAGGCCAAATCCCGTTCGACGTGCGGTCGTGGCGGAATTGGTAGACGCGCAACGTTGAGGTCGTTGTGGGCGAAAGCCCGTGGAAGTTCGAGTCTTCTCGACCGCACCAAACAGT
>CAIKKO010000448.1 GCA_903828025.1 uncultured Sphingomonadales bacterium | reverse complement strand
CGGAAACCGCGCTCAGTTGCCCCACCAGCTCGCCGATCCGCTCGGCCATGAGGTTCATCTGCTGGCGCAAGTGATCGAAGCCGTCGCCCGTGCCCTCGAACGGCACCCGCGCGCCGAAATTGCCCGAAGCGAGCTCTGCCGCCGTTTGCGCAATCTGGTGGGTGCGGCGGCTGATGACGAGCCCGAGCACCACCGCGCTGAGCAGCGCCATCAGCACGGCGACGGCGATTGTCAGGCCCGCAGCGGTCGCGAACGCGAGATCGAAGCGCCGCTCGACGGGGCTGACCACGCCCACCACGAGCCGCTCGCCATCGGGCAGCGCGCCGACCAGCGCCAGGCCCTCGCTCAACGGCTGATCGGCCCCGCGTCGCACGGTGACGGGCTGGGGCCGGGCTGAGGGCGGTATTGCGGGAACGCGCTCCAGATTGCTGAGCAGCGGTGTGTTCGCGCCAGTGAGCGCGATGAACACCGAAGGGTCGGCCGCACTGCCGCGCCGGGCGGTGATGAAATCGGCAAGCTCGGCGCGGCCCCCGTCGTAAAAAGCGGCCAGCAGATCGTCGCGCACATCGGTCACCTGCCGCTCGCGGTCGAGCCGCACGACTTCGAGCATCTGCCCGCGCAAAAACAGGATCGCGACCGCGCTCGACAGCACCTGGAGCACAAACACCGCCGTCACCAGCCGCAGCATGGTGGGCGAAAGTCCGCGGCGAGGGAGCCGCAGCATCAATCCGCCGCCAGCCGGTAGCCCGCGCCGCGCACCGTGTGGAACAGGGCCTGCTCCTCGCCATCATCGATCTTGCGGCGCAGTCGGCTGATATGAACATCAATCACATTGGTGCCGGGATCGAAGTGATAATCCCACACCGCTTCGAGCAGCATGGTGCGGGTGACGACTTCCCCGGTGTGCAGCAGAAGATATTCAAGCAGACGGAACTCGCGCGGCTGGACCGCGATCTTGCGCGTACCGCGCCGCACCTGCCGGGTCAGCCGGTCCAGCTCAAGATCGGCGCAGCGCAGGGTTGTCTCCTGCGCTTTCTGCAGGCCTCCGGCGGCGCGGCGCAGCAGCGCGTGGACCCGCGCCAGAAGTTCGCCGAACGAAAAGGGCTTGGTGAGGTAGTCATCGGCCCCTGCGGTCAGCCCCGCGATGCGGTCGTCCGTGCTGCCCAGCGCGGACAACAGGATCACCGGCGTCGCAACTTCGGCGGCCCGCAGCGCTTTCAGCAGCGCCAGCCCGTCCATCCCCGGCAGCATGCGATCAAGCACGACCAGATCGAACTGGCTGTCTGTCGCCAGAAACAGTCCGTCGCGGCCATTCTCGGCGAGATCCACGGTAAAGCCCTCTTCGCCAAGACCGGAGGCGATGTAGTCGGCGATCTGAGGATCATCTTCGACGAGCAGAATGCGTCCTGCCACTGGTGTGTTCCATGATGGAGTTGCGAAACGACGGCCGGTCCGTCTGAAATCCGGACCGGCAGCGCACCATGACCGGCCCGGGACCGGCTCGCAAGGGGTTTGGGCCAGAGCTGGACCAGAGCCGGTACAGTGCCGGTACAGTGCCGGTACAGGGCCGAAATTCGGTGATTCGCTCTAAATGAACCGAGACTTTACAAGCGCGGAGCCATGCTGAAATTTTCCGCTAAGGCACGGCGCAAAATCAGGTTAAGACGCCCGCAAATCACGTGGTGCCTGAATCCAGCGGATCCGGGCCTCGGGTGATTTCCACCGTTGAAAGCTGGCGCGCGATGACGCGGCGTGCCGGATCGGGTTACACCCGGAGCAGCCTGCCACAGCGCAGGCTCTCCCCTTGCCGGATGACATGATACCGATGCAAACCTCCCCCCTGATCAAACGCCCCCTTGGCCTGGCCGCCAGCCTGCTCGGTTCGGTTGCGCCCGCTGCCCTGATACTCGTCGCAACGCCTGCGCTGGCCGACACCACGGTGAGCACGAGCACCACGACCCCGCTGCTGACTTCGGCCGCAGGGGCAGTAACGGTCGCCAGCGGCGGCACGATCAAGCTGGATGGCGGCAGCGCGGTTACGGTCGATGCATCGAAGGACGTAACCGTCGCATCGGGCGGCACGCTCGACATGGGTGCCACCAACGGTGCCACCGGCATTCTGGTTCAGGGCGGCACCGCCACCACCATCTCGAACGCCGGTACGATCCAGGTTCTGGAAAGCTTCACCGCCGCTGATGCTGACAAGAACGGCGTTGCCGACGGGCCGATCGCGCAGGCGAGCGGCCGCTATGGCATCCACCTCGCACCCGGCGCTGCGGTAACGGGCACAGTTTCGAACACCGGCACGATCACGGTCGATGGACTCAATTCCGCAGGCATCGCGGTGGATGGGCCTCTGACCGGTTCGGTCACCAGCACCGGTACGATCAAGGTCAAGGGCGACAATTCGTTCGGCATCGTCACAAACGGCGCGGTAAGCGGCAATGTCAGCGCGGGCGGTACGATCACCGTTGTCGGGCAGGGCGCGCAGGCGCTGGTCGTTGGCGGCGATGTTGGCGGCAAGGTGCTGATCAACGGCACGCTGTCGCAGGCGAGTTCCTACACCGCCGATGATGGCACCACGCAAAGCTTGTCGTACACCGCGCTCAACTCGGGCAAGGCGGCGGTCGAGATCGACGGCAACGTGGCGGGCGGCGTGCTCGTGCGCGCGCCTTCAGGATCGAGCGATACCGATACAACGCGCGGCACGATCAACGCGGTCGGCAGCAGCCCGGCGCTCCAGATCGGTGGTTCCGGCGCCATAACCACGATCGGCGGCGGCACGACCAATGCCGGCACGTATTCCGTGGGCATCGACGGCACGATCACTGCGACCGCGACCTACAGCCGCACGAACGGCTATGGCGTCGTCATCGGTCGGCCTGTCGTTGTGAGCGGGCCATTGAGCGTGCCGGGTAGCGTTGTCACGCTGACCAAAGGCATTGGCGTAACCGGGTCGATTACCGCGACTACGGTCGATTCCTCGGCCTATGGCATCCTGATCAATGTCGGGTCGACGGTTGGCACGCTCTACAACAGCGGCACGATCACGGCAGCGGTAACGCAGCAGGACTTCGGCCCATCGTCGGCCATTGCGGACCGTTCGGGCACGCTGACCAGCATCGAGAACACCGGCACTATCGCTGTCAGCGGCACGAGCAACAGCCAGCTTTCCGCCATCGACGTTTCGGCCAACACCACCGGGGTCACGATCAAGCAGGATCTCAACAGCACCACGGCCGCCTCGCAAACGACCGACAAGGCTGCGACGGGCTACAACCCGGATACAGCGCCAGTATACACCTCGATCACGGGCAATATCTACACCGGCAGCGGCAACGACACGCTCGATATCGAATCCGGCAAAGTCACGGGCAACAGCTTCCTTGGCGCGGGCGACGACACGGTAAAGCTGGCCGATGATGCCAAGTATATCGGCAACATTGATTTCGGCACGGGCACGGCATCGCTCAGCATGGCGGGCAATTCGCGCTTTACCGGCACGCTCATCCTGAACGACCAGGTCGGCACCCTCACCCTTGCTGACAAGGCGATTTACAAGGGTACGGTCACCGGCGGGTCGCAGCTCTCGGTCAATGTCGCGGGCGGCACTTTCGGCACCAACGCAACCGGCACGACCACGATCCATGCGCTCGATGTCGGAGCGAACGGCACGCTCGGCGTCTTTATCGACGGCACGACCGGCACGAGTTCGAAGCTGGTGACCGACACCGCCAACTTTGCCAGCGGTGCAAAGATCGCAGCCACCATCACCTCGCTCGCCAAGGCCGAGGGCACTTATACCGTGGTTAGCGCGGGCACGCTGACGGGCGGCAGCAATATCGTCTCCTCCGCGCTCAACATGCCCGTGCTCTTCAAGGGCACGGTCGCAGCGGTGGGCAACGATGTGACCCTGACCATCGCGCGCAAGTCGGCGAGCGAGATCGGGCTCAATGCGCCGCAGTCCGCGGCCTACAGCGCGATCCTTGCAAACGCCGGTACCAACGCGACGACCGGCATCGGTACCGTGGTCGATACCAAGCTGCAGTCGAGCCTGCTGCAAGTGGCCGATACCGCAACTCTGCAGACCCAGTTCAACCAGATGCTGCCTGATTACGCGGGCGGCACCCTTGATCTGCTCACGCGCGGCACGCGCCTTGCCGCGCGGCGCATCAACGACGATTCCAGCTGGTACACGATCAGCGATGCCGGTGCATGGCTTGAGCCGATCTACTTCAAGGGCAAGAAGAAGGCCGGAGACACCGCAGGATACAACAACAGCGGTGGCGGCCTGTCGCTCGGCTTCGAAAAGAAGCTCGGCTTTGGCCATGTCGGTGCATCGTTCACCTATTTCTCCGGCACGTCGACCACCGATGACACCCAGAAGGTCAAAGTCAGCGATATCGAGCTGGCTGCATTCTGGCGGATCGCCAAGGGCCCGCTCTATGCCTATGCGCGCGTCGCTTATGGCAAGCCCTCGTTCACTTCGACCCGCACGTTCTCCGGCACGGCGGATACGGTGGCATTCAGCTATGCAGCGGCGGGCAAGTGGAAGGGCCAGACCCTTTCGGGCACCGGCGGCGTGTCCTACGCCTTCCAGATGGGCGACCACTTCAAGCTGAAGCCGCGCGCGGTGATCGAATACTTCCACCTGAAGGAAAATGCCTACGCTGAAACCGGCAACGCGCCTTTCATCCTCTCGCTTGCCCAGCGCACCAGCACCGTGTCCAATGCCATGACCACGCTGGTCGCAAGCTGGAACGTTGCGCCGGGCGACTATGAAAACCGGCCCTTCACGATCGAAGTGGAAGGCGGGCGTCGCAGCCGCATTTCCGGCGAGGTCGGCCAGACGACCGCCACCTTCGGCAGCGGTGACAGCTTCACGCTCACGGGCCAGCAATTGCCTTCGGCTTGGACCGGCGAAGTCAGCGTGCTGCAGGGCGGGCTCGACTATACCTGGAAGCTCAGTGCCGGCGCGGAAAAGATGGAGCATGGCGGCACGGGCTATTCGGCGCGCGCGTCACTCGCCATCGCGCTTTGATGGTTTGATCGCAGACTTCGGAAGGGCGGCCTGATCGGGCCGCCCTTTTCGTTTCAGGCCAGAACCTTCTGCGCCTGAAACCACGGCACCATCCGCGTGATCGCTTCTTCCACCAGCGGGGTGGAAACGGCGAAACTGAAGCGCATGAAACGGTGGCCGTCGGCGGGATCGAAGTCGATCCCCGGTGCGGTCGCCACCCCGGTATCCTGCAGCAGCTGCGTGCAGAACGCCATGCTGTCGCCCGTCAGATGGCCGACATCGGCATAGACATAAAAGGCCCCGTCGGGCGGGGCGATCCGCGCGAGGCCCATGGCGGGCAGCGCGGCCAGCAGCAGATCGCGGTTGCGGGCATAAGTCCGGATATGCCCGTCCAGTTCCTCGCGGCAATCGAGCGCGACCAGCCCGGCGTGCTGGCTGAGCGAGGGCGGGGTGAGAAACAGGTTGCCCATCCGCGCCCGCGCCGCCCCGACCAGATCCGCCGGCACCGTGATCCAGCCGAGCCGCCAGCCGGGCATGCTGAAATACTTGGAAAAGCTGTTCACGATCAGCGCATCCGGCTCGAACGCCAGCATCGACAGGGCCGGTGCATCGTAGGTGATGCCCTGATAGATCTCGTCCGAGACGATGTGGATGCCGCGCGCCCGGCACACCGCGGCAATGGCGGCCATCTCGCCGGGCACGATGACCGTTCCGGTCGGGTTGGCGGGGCTGGCGATGATGACCCCATCGGGCGCGGGATCGAGCGCAGCGAGGGCGGCGGCGGTAATCTGATAGCCCACCTCGGGCCCGCAAGGCAGTTCGACCGGCTCGATAAACAGCGCGCGCAAGGTGTTGCGATAGGCGACATAGCCCGGCCGGGCGAGCGCCACCCGCGCCCCCGGCCCGAAGCGCAGCGAGAGCGCGATCACCAGCGCGGGCGAGGCACCGCATGTCAGCACGATCTGTTCGGGCGCGATCTGCACGCCGGTCGTATCGCCCATATACTGCGCCAGCCGTTGCAGCAGCGCCGGGCTTTCCCAATAGCCAAGATCCTCGCCCTCCAGCACTGCGCGCGCACGGGCGAGCGCGGCGGCTGGCGCGCCGGTCGAAGGCTGGCCGAACTCCATGCGGATGATGGAGCGGCCTTCTGCCGCCAGACGCTGGGCCAACGCGGAAACGGATATGGCGTGAAACGGGTCGAGATGAGCGATCATGGCGCGGGGCTTAGCACCGCGGGCGAAGCGGGCAAAGCCGGGCCGGGTGGCGGGAGTTCGCTGCCGTGCATCTCCGTGCGCAAAGCGCCGCTGGGGGGCAATCGGGCAAGGCGCTTCGCGGCGCCTGCCCGATCTATTGGCCGGATGGCACCCGGCCCAAAGACATCAGCAGCTGGAGACGGTTGAGGCTGGTGAGGGGTTGTAGATCTGGGTCAGATCGCGGTCGTCGCGCACATAGAGCGCGGCTTCCTTGTGAATCAGCTTGGGTGAGAGAATGCTGCCGAGGAAGAACGGTTTGTATTGGTAAAACACTTCAACAAACATGATCGAGGTGCCGGTATCGGCCACCATCAGCGGCGAGGTGAAGCCCATGCCCTTGAAGGCGGTGCCGGTCGCGCCGGTCCCTTGCACGCCGTAGCGCGAGGCATACGTTGTGTTGCCCCAGCAGCGCTGCCAGTGGATCCATTGGCCGCCCGAGGAATTTGTCTCCAAGCTGGAGAGAATGACGCGCCCGTTGACGGGGATATTGAGGTCTTCGGCCTGCAATGCGGCCGCGCGGAACACCTGATTGACATCGTATTCGCGGAACTGCGGCGCGCCGTTCACCTGGGTCTGTTTGGCGCGGCTGGCGTTGTCGGCAACGGTGATGGCCAATTGGTTCAGCTTAACATGCACGATCGCCAGCGCGACAACTTCGGTCCCGGTCAACGCCAGGCCCATCAACAGCGGTGCCGATAGCCCCAGCTCGATCACACTGGTCGCCGAGGTATCACGGCGCAGGCGTGACAGCATGCGCCGCAGCTTGCCCTTTGCAGGGCTGGTCGCTGGGCCGGATACCGGACGATGCGGGCGGATTATGGGCATATGGAGGTCCCGGTGCGGGAGGACTGGGTCGCGAACGGCTGGTTTTTGAGGATCGTGGTGGCGTGGATGGTCTGGCTGAGCGGCAGGCCCAGATAGCTGCCCAGGCCGAACAGCCGCTTGTAATTGACCGTGACGGTGTAGACGACGACATCGTTGGCGCCGCCAAGGCCGGTCTTGCCCATATCGGCATCCCACACGCCGTTGCCGTTCATATCGACAAAGCATTCGGTGGAATCGTATTTGCCGTTCTTGTTCGTATCGGTGAAATCTTCCGGCATGCCGACCGCCGTGAATTCCGCATAATTCTTGCGAACGAAAGTCACGGTCGCCTTCGGCATCACGTTGGTGATCATGGTGGTGACAAGCCCGTCGAGCGTGGCCGAACTGGTCTGGCCGCTCTGCAACGACGATTTGCGGGCGGCCGCGTTCACCGCGCCCTGCAGCACGGTGTTGACGTAGTAGCCTTGCGCCATGTCGAGCGAACCGGCGACCATCAGGAACAGGATCGGTGCGGTCATCGCAAACTCGACCGCGCTTGCGCCGCCCTGATCGCGCAGCAGCGCCAGCGACAGCGAACGGACCGAGCGGTGCGGGGTGGGGCTGGCCATCACTTGTTGATCCGCAAGTCGGCGACCTGGCCGGCGATATATTTGAACGTGTTGTTGAGCGTGGCGGTGTTGCTCGCCTGAAACGCGCGCCCGGCGGTGGCGCAAGTCGTCATCTGCGTGGTCAGCGAGGTGCCGAACCCGATCACCCACACCGTGTAGCCAAGGTTCTTGGCCTTGGTGCAGGCGGCAAGGAAGCGGTTGTTATGATAGCTTACGAGGGTGTTGCTCGATGAGCCGTTGGGCGCGACGCGGTTGTCATAGAGTTCCTGACCATAGGCGCTGTAGGCAGTGGTCGTCGGCGCCATGAGGCCGTCGGTCATGAAGATGATGTGGCGGCTGACCGAGGGATACTTGGTTGCGTCGGCGGTGACGTTCGAAGCCCAAGGCCCGGTCGGACTGCCGAGGCGCGCACCCCAGATCATGCCGATATCGTGATAGGTGCTACCGGCTGCCACCAGCGTGTTGACATAAGTATCGAGCCAGCTCGGCACCACGGTCGGCGCGGAGGTATCGACTGTGGTGAACAACATGGCCTTCGGCGGGCACTGCGAACCCACACGATAGGTGTCGCCCTGCAGGCTGGTTTCGGTGCGCGAGGTGACGTTGGTGCTGCCGCGATACCACTCGACATCATTCAGATTGAGGTGCCAGCGGCTGGCATCGCTTGTCGGTATCGTATCGATATCGAGATCGGTCGCGCCGCTCGGGACCGGGTTCATCGCCAGATTCTGGACCGTCGCGCGTTCCTCGATGCAGCCACCCCAAGTCGCGTTGGTTGTCGTCAGCCCGGTGACACCGGCGGTGCCGACCATCGAGGCGAGCGTGGGCATATCATACGTGCCGGCGGTCGGCACGGTTGCGGTTGCGGAGATGTTTGTGACCACGGGGACCGAGCCCAAGCCCTTGAACGCGCTGATATTGAGCGTTGCGGCTTTGAAGATCCAGTTGGTGAACTGGTAGCGAGTGACATAAGTGGTGGTGGTCACCGACTTGTTGCGCACGCAGGTGCCGAGCGCGCCGCTACCGCTGCCCGAGGTCTGCGTCCACGCCTTCCAGCTATAGTCGGTGCTGGTGGTCGCGGTTGGCGCTGGGCCGCCGCCGCTCACGGGGCTGCCGATGTTGGTCGGGTATTTGTTCTGCCCGTAGCTGGTGCAATTGGCCGATGTAATGGCCGAGCCATACGTCTCAGTCGTGGCCACTGGCGAGCCCGCCGTACCGACATAGACCGGCGTGTTGAAGTACGCGAGCGCGGTCTGGAAGGGCTGGGTATCGGAGAAATAGCTGGTTGGCATATCGCCTGACGCGACCAGCCCGCCCATGTTGACCGTCGCGGTAAACGGCACGAACCCGAAGCGGATGCGCGTGTTGGTCTTGTCGACAACCGCAGCGGCAACGGTCTTGTAGAAGTTGCGCACCGCATCGCGCAGGCCCTGAATCTTGGAATCGGGGCCGCTGTTGGAATAGCCGTTCGAAGGCGTGTCAGCCATCGACCCGGTGGTGTCGAGAATGAACATCACGTCGGCGCTGGCCATCTGCAGTTCGGCGCTGCACGCGACGGTGAGGTTGATCGACGAGAACCCGAAGATGCCCATGATCACGGTGGGCATGGTCGTGGTCGCCGTACCGGTGACCGCGCCGGTGGTCGTGCCGGACGTATTGAACGAGATCGAGGAGGCGTTGGTGGCGTTCGGGTTGAAGTTGAAGTTGAACATCTTGTTCGCCTTCGCCGTCTCCGCCGTGCCGTAGTTGCCCGAAACCGCCATCGCCTTGCGGCCCGCCAGCACGCCCGCGTCGCAGGCATTCTGCAGGCTGGTCTTGGTCATGTAAGCGCGCGCCATATCGGTGCCGCTACCCGCGAGACTGACGAGAAGGACGATGGTAAAGAGCGCAATGCCCAGCGTGTTACCGGCCGTATCGCGCCCGAGTTGCCTCAGCAGCGATTGCCCCGAGGCCAGCGTGGTGGCCAGCTTGGCGGCGAACCTTGTGCCTCCCAGAGCTTTCGACAGGCGCGGCATTTGGCGACTTTCCTCAACTGGTTCGGGCCGTTCCCTCCCGCCGTCGCCCTGCCGAACTGGCAGGATTCGCGGGACCGAAACGCGCTCGGTGACCGTCCATGGAGCCCCTTCGCCTTCCAAATCGTAAATTCTCGGACAAAAATCTTGTCGCTGGGTCTACGCAAGAGCCCTTAGTTCGGGCTTACCTGTGGTGAATCGCTGACAAACGGCGTGCCTGCCGAGTGGGGGACAGGGCGCTCGATCAGGATCAGCCGGTCGTTAATGGGGCTGGGAAGCGTCGGGTGTTGCGGGTGGCGGAACGAGGGATCGCGGCAAACTGCTGGACACCCCGGCTTGGCGCAAACCGGCATCCTGCCCTGCTGCCGGCAGCTTGGCTTTGATCGCTGATTTGCTCACCAAATGAATCAGCAGCGCGCGCAACCGTGCGGGCGGCAGCGGCTTGTGGGCCAGGGGAATGTCTGCCGCCTGCGCTTCGGCCAGGATGGTGGGATCGAGATCACCGGTGATCAGGCAATACGATGTGCTGCTGTCCAGCGCCTTGCACTGGCGCAGGAACTGCAATCCGTTCAGCGGGCCGGGCAGCCGATAGTCGCTCATGATGATGGCGTAATCGGCAGGCCCGCCAAGCCGTTCGAGCGCCTCGTCGGCATTGCACACGACATCGGCGATCATCCCCCACTGGCGGGTGAGCGTGGCCAAAGCGGTTCGCACATCGGGATCATCTTCGACGATCAGCAAAGACATCCCGCTGATGGGATCATCGAGTTCGGCGAAAGTCGTGTTTTCGGGCGTCTGGCCGCTCTCTGCCATCGGCTGCGTGAGGCAAAACAACGATCCGCGCCCGGGCACAGACCGCACCGAGATCGTCGTTCCCAGCAACCGCGCCGCGCGGCGAACGATCGCGAGGCCAAGGCCCATGCCCTTGCGGCGATTGCGTTCGGGATTGCCGACCTGCACGAACTCATCGAAGATACGGTCGAGATCGGCCGCGGCGATGCCCGATCCGGTGTCCCACACCTCAAGCCGGATCTGGCCTCCGCGCCGCCGGCTCGCGATCAGCACGCCGCCTTGTGCGGTGTTGCGCAGCGCGTTGGTGGCGAGGTTGACGAGGATCTGTTCGATCAGCGCCGGGTCACTGAACAGCACCGACCCGTCCGAGCGGTAGCGCAGATCGAGGCCCAACTGGATTGCCATCGGGCGCAAGTAGTGATCGATCCGGTCGAACAGCACGTCGCAGGCAATCGGTTCGCCATGCGCTTTCACCACCCCGGCATCGAGCCGGGAAATATCGAGCAGCCCGCTGAACAGCCGTTCGAGCGCATCGAGGTTGCCCTGCATCTGGGTGACGATGCCCCGGGCCTTGTCCGACAGCGAGAGGGCTTGCAGCGATTCCGAAAACAGGCTGAGCGCATAAAGCGGCTGGCGCAGATCGTGGCTTGCGGCCGCGAGGAACTGGGATTTCCCGAGGTTGGCGGCTTCTGCGATCTCGCGTGCCTCGCGCGCCTGCGCGGTCTGGGCTGAAAGCTCTTCGAGCAGTTCGATGTTTTCGAACCGGATGCGAATGCCTTCCTCGACATTCCGGCTCTGCAGCGCCCCCATCAGCCAGAGCACGCCGCCATACAGCGTGAGCGCGGCGGCGAGAATGAAATAGTCGATCCCGCCGAATTGCAGCAGCCGCAGGGCCATAAGGCCGAACGATGTCACCAGAAAACCGCGCATGGCCAATTGGTTATAGGCCAGTCCCGGCACCGCGCCGCTGACGATGACCACCAGCCCCGTCACCGTGAGGACCACCGATTCCGGGTCCGACGCGTGCGCAAACACGAACATCGAAGCGCCCCAGATCACCCCGATCGTGGTCTGGTAGATGGCGTGGTGGCGCGCCCAGTACCGCGCGAAGTCCGTCTCGGGCCAGCCGCGTGCATAGGGCTTGAGCATGAAGATCGTGCGGTAGATCTGGCTTGAGACTTCGCACAGCGTCCACAGCAGGACCGACTTCCACGAATTGTGCAACAGCCCGCTGATGACGATGAACACCAGCGTGACATTTTCGGCGAGGATGTTGTTGCGCGCCTGCTGATATTGCGTCTCGATCATTTGCGTGTGAAAAAGATCGGCCGATCGGCCCGCTGCGGTCATTCGATCACCCCCAGTTCGCGCGCACGCAGAATGGCGTGGACGCGCGAATGGGTGCCCAGCGCCTGGTAGATTTCGGTCAGGTGCGAACGCACCGTTCGTTCCGCGATGCCAAGCTGGTGGCGGATAACTTTGTTGGCGTGGCCCTCGGCGAGCAGCAGCAGCACGTCGATCTGGCGTTGCGAGAGGTTGGGAACGCCGCGATCCGGCGCAGCATCGGCAAAGCTCATCGCGCCCGAAAGCACGCTGTCCATCCCGCCCAGCATGGCTTCGGCTGCCAGCGATTTGACGATGAAACCGCTGGCTCCCGCTCTCCGCGCGCGAAACCGGGCGGCTTCGTCTTCGCGGCCGGAGATGATGATCCGCGGGACAGCCGCGTTGAGTTCGGCGATCCGCGCAATCGTATCGAAACCATCGGCGTCGGGCAGCTGGATATCGACGATGGCCAGATCCCAGTGCGATTGCCCAGCCAATGCGGCGCATCCATCTGCCGCCGTCAGGAACGCATCGACCTTCCAGCTTGGCCGGTTCTCGCGGACCATCCCCACGAAGCCGTCCACAAACAGCGGGTGATCGTCGATCAGGAGGATCTGCACGCTCATCAATGGCCTCCCCTCATACCTGCCCGAACCGCACCGTATGTGATCTTGGGCGTGACGGCGAGGGGCATGCCGATGATGCCCCCCGCCGCCCGCTCAGAACTCGCCTGCCACGCCGACCCGGTATGCCGTCGAGTCAGCGCTGTAGGAAACACCGCCGGTGATCGCGAACGGGGCCTGCGTGTTGAAGCGATGCGCCATCGAAAGGCCTGCCGCCGACCGGCCATGGAACGTCGCGAGGTTGAAGGTGTACGATGTCTTGCCCGGTTCGGAGGGAAGCGGGGCGGCGGTCATTGCCATGGCCTGCGCGATGCCGAAGCGGGATTCGCGCCGGGCCTCCTGTGCGTAAGTCTGCAACTGGCCGACCGAGGTGCTCAGCGCCTTGAACGAAGTGTCCAGCGCGCCGACCTGGCCTTGCAGCGCCGCCACCGAAGCGCTGAGCGTCGAAACTTGCCCCTGAATTCTGGAGACCCGCGCATTGGAAGCATCGAACGCCGCACCGACAGAGTGGTATGTGCTGTCCCCCACCGCATACGTCGGCCCGGTCACCGTGCCGTTTTCCGCCACCGTGCTGCCGCCGCCCAGCGCGCTTGCCACGCTGGCGGCCTGATCATAGGCTTGGCCCCCATCGACCGCATCGGTCGAACCCGCAGCAATCGTGCCGGCGGCAAGGTTCACGATCTGCCGCGTTTGGTCTGCCGATCCGACCGACACGGTGTTGGCGCGCGTGGCAACCGAGTTGGCCCCGAGCGCCACCGAATTGACCCCGGTCGCCTGCGCGCTGGCGGCAAACGCCGCCGCATTGTTGGCCGAAGCTACCGAGGAGGCCCCGACCGCGGTTGTGGGGTCCGCCGTTGCCTGCGCACCGCTGCCGATCGCGATGGAGCCGGCATTGCTGCTGGTCGCGCCCTGGCCGACGGCAACGCTGCCGTCGCCGCTGCTTGATGCGCCTGCACCAGCGGAAAAGCTGCCGTCCTGCGCCGAGCTAGAGATGCCCACCGCCGCAATCGCCGTGTTCAGCTGCTGCAGCGAAACCGCATCGTGCGCGCCGACGCCGTCCGCCACGTTGACGATGCGGCGCAGCGACGTCGAAGTCCCTACCGAGACCGTATCCGCCTGATCGGCGACCGAGCCCGATCCCAGCGCCACGCTGCGATCTGCGGTCGCCTGGCTGTCGAGGCCGATGGCGCTCGCCGATGCGCCCGATGCGGTCGATCCGTTGCCGATGGCGCTGGCGAACGAGCCGGTGGCGGCGGAGTTTGCACCCAGCGCGGTGGCGCCTGCGCCAGCCGTCGAAGCCGCGCCCAGTGCCGTGGCGTTGCTGCCGGTTGCGGTGGCCGTCGTCCCCAGTGCCACACTGCCGTTGCCACTGGCGCTCGCACCGTATCCGCCCGCCACAGCGTTGCTGCCGCCTGCAACGGGAGCGGTGCGCCCGGCGGTGTTGTTTGCGGCAAAGCCTGTATCCCCGTGCGAGGCTGCGCCCACCAGCGCGGTGACCTGGCCGAGATTGACCGCGTCGGTGGCTGCGGTTCCTGCCGCCACATTGACGATGCGGCGCTGGTTGGTCGTGTTGCCAACCGAGACCACGTTGTCGGCAGAGGCGAGCGAGCCGAGCCCGAGCGCGACGCTGTTGATACCGCGCGCCTCGCTTTCCCGGCCAAGCGCGGTGCTGCCGACGCCGAGTGCATAGCTCAGCCGCCCGATTGCAACCGCGCCGGTATTGCCCGCTGTCGCGAACGTACCGATCGCGATCGAGTTTTCGCCAAAGGTCTGCGCAGATGCGCCGAGCGCGACATCCTGCAAGCCATTGGTTTGGGCGAAGGAACCCTCGGCCAGCGAGTTTGTGCCATAGGCCAAGGCTTGGGTACTGAAGGCGATGCTCTGCTGATCGTAGACGATGCTGCCGCTGCCGATGGCGATGTCATAAGTCTTGTTGGCCTTGCCGCCGCCGACAGCCAGGCTCGCGATGCCATCGGCAATCGAATCCGCGCCAAGGCTGGTTGCACTGGCCCTCGTTGCGCTGGCGTTATACCCCACCGCCGTGCCCCCGTTGCTGCTGGCGCGCGATCCATCGCCCAAAGCGGTGGTATAGTCGGCTGAGGCGCTGGCCTGGAAACCGACAGCGGTTGCCGCCTTGCTTGTTGCGCTGGCCAGCAAGCCCAGCGCCACTGCGCTTTCACCGGATGCGGTCGTCTTCGTGCCTATGGCGACAGCGCCGCCGCCGCTTGCTTGCGAGCTGTAGCCGTTAGCCACAGCAAGCGTCCCGCTCGCGGAGGCACCGTAGCCCGTTGCGACCGCATCACGCCCCGATGCAGCGGCGGGCGCCAGCGCATCGGTGTTGTCGGCCGCAAGCGCCGGGTTAGCCCCCGCAGTCACCCCGGCAATCGCGGTGTTGAGCTGGTTGAGGTTGACCGCATCCGTGCCGCCGGTGCCTGCCGCGAGATTAACGATGCGGCGCTGATTGGTCGCGCTGCCGACCGATACGACGTTGGCCATTCCGCCATCGCTGCTCAGCGCGCCCAGCGCGAGTGAGCCAGACCCGGTCGCTTGCGCCCCTGTGCCGATGGCAATCGAATTGCCGCCGCTCGCGGTGGTCAATGTGCCGCCGTTGACACCTGTGGCCAGAATGCCGGTCGATGTGCCGATGGCAATGTCGCCCTTGGAGGTACCGCCCGCATTGCCTGCGGTCGCCTGCCCGCCCAGCGCAATGCCGCCAGTGCCGCTCG
>CAIKKO010000447.1 GCA_903828025.1 uncultured Sphingomonadales bacterium | reverse complement strand
CGATGCGCCACGTCCCGCCCTCCTCTTCGGAAAGACCATAGAATCACCAATAACCGCCTATGTCTACACCCACCCGCGCACAGGTCTCCTAAAGGGGAGAGGGCTTTACGCCCGCTTGCGCACTTCGACTTCGAGGAATTGCGGGGTGCTGGCGCTGACCATGCGCGCGGCGGCGGCGAGCGCGTAGGCGCTGGCGCGGTGGCGGGTGACGAGGCCGCCTGCGCCGTCGCTGACCAAGGGCGTCTCGAATTCCACGCCGATCACGGCATCGTCCGAGCGGCTGACGGTGACCACGGCCAGCTGCCCCGCGCCAAGATCGAGCACGAGGCCGGTGCCGACCGGCACGCCGACCAGCCCTTCGATCCGCGCGCCGGTGGCCGAAAGGTTGCGCAGCAGCGCCTCATAGCGGTGGTCGGCGTGGATCACGCCGATGCGGCGATAAACGAGGCGGCGTTCGGGACGGTGGCGCTGTGGGCCATCGGGCACGATGCGCAGCGCTTCGCTCCGCATGCGCTCCAGCACTGTCGCCTGATCGAGCGGGGGGGAATAGAGGAAGCCCTGAATCAGCCGCGCACCCTTGGCGCAGACGACATCGCGCTGGTCGAACGCCTCGACGCCTTCGACTGTGGTTTCCATGCCCAGCGCATCGGCAAGGCCGATGATCGCGGCGATGATTTTGGCGCTGTTGTGATCGCTGAGCGTGCAGCTATCGACAAAGCTGCGATCGACCTTGAGCTTGTCGAACGGCGCGGCGCGCAGATAGCTGAGCGAGGAATAGCCGGTGCCGAAATCATCGAGCGCCAGCCGCACACCCAGCAGTTTCAGCGCCTTGAACGCGGTGTCGGTCGCCTCGCCGTCGCCCATGAACACCGATTCGGTGAGTTCGAGTTCAAGCCGGTCCGGATCGAGCCCGGTGGCCGCGAGCACATCCTCGACCACGCCGGGAAAATCGGGATGCGCGAACTGCACGGCAGAGACGTTGACCGCAATGCGCACGCTGTGCGGCCAGGCCATGGCATCGCGGCAGGCCCGGCGCAGCGCCCAGGCCCCGAGCTGGAGGATCATGCCCGTATCCTCGGCGACCGGGATGAACACGCTGGGGCTGATTGCGCTGCGTGTCGGGTGCTCCCAGCGCATCAAGGCCTCGAACCCAACGACGACATGGTCTTCGGTGCGCACGACGGGCTGGTAGAGCAGGCTGAGCTGGGGGTTTTCCCAGTTTTCCTCGGCCGAGTCGACCGAAGCGATGGCCTCGCGCAGCGCCTCTTCGAGCAGGCGGCGCTCTTCCTTTTCGTCCTTGAGATCGGTCGAGTAAAAGCGAAATTGCCCGCGCCCGCCGTGCTTGGCGGCATAGAGCGCAAGATCGGCGGCGCGGACGATTTCCTCACGCTCGGTGCCGTCGAACGGGAAGATCGCCATGCCGACCGAGATGCCGATGACCACGTGGTTGTCGTCGATGGTATAAGGCTGCGAGACGAGCGCGATGATCTTGTTGGCCAGATCGCCCAGTTTGCCGCGGTCTTCCAGATCGGGCAGCAGGATCTGGAACTCGTCACCGCCAAGGCGGCCGATCTCGCCCCGATCGCCAACCACGCGCGCGAGGCGCTGCGCGACCTGGCGCAGCAGCTCGTCCCCGGCGGGATGGCCGAGCGTGTCGTTGACGATCTTGAACCGGTCGAGATCGAGCATCATCAGCGTGGCGGGGCGCGCCGACGTCTTGAACGCGGCGAGCATCTGATCGAACCGGCGCGTGATGCGGTGGCGGTTTGACAGGCCGGTGAGCGAATCGAATTCGGCGAGGCGCGAATCCTCGATGCGCCGCTCGTATTCCAGCGTGATATCGCGCGCGCTGCCCCGGTAGCCGAGGAACTTTCCCCCGCCTTCAGGCTTCGCGCCATCGAGCTTGGGATGGCCGGAAAGCGCCCACCACGCCGAGCGCCCGGCAGGCCCAACGCGCTGCTGCATCAACCGCACCGTCACGTCATTGAGCCGCGCATGCGCGCCGAAGTGGAATTGCAGCGGCCGGTCCGAGCGCTCGCCCGGATTTTCGGGATCGGTTTCGAACAGGCTGACAAAGGGTTGGCCGACAAGCTGTTCGGCGGGCACGCCAAATCGCTCGCAGGCAGCGGGGGAGATATAGCTCAGGCAGCCGGCGGCATCGGTCGCCCAGAACCAGCCGGAGATGGTGCGCTCGATATCCTCGAAGACGGCAAGGCGGTGCGCCGCATCCTCCTCGCCCGGCGGGGCAGGCCCGGCGCGGCTGCCCCTCCATTCACGGGGCCAGCTCTTGAGCAGTTTTTTCACCGGACCGTGGCCGCCTCTTGGTGGGCAGAGGGAATTTCTCGACCGACCGTACGCGCTGGGTGGTTACTTTCAGATGAAGAGAGGTGTTAAGGACGCCCGGTGCCAGCCCTAGCCTTCCACCTTCCCGCCGCGCCGCACTTGCCGGCAGCCGATGTCTTCGCGTTGATCAGCGCACTCGATCCCGCCGGGATCGCGATTGGCGCGCTGAGCGGCGCGCTGCTGGCCGCGCGGATGCGTCAGACCTTTGTAACCATGTCATTTTTTGCAGTCGTAACCGGGGTGGGCGGCGGTTCGGTGCGCGATTTGCTGATCGGCGCGCCCGTATTTTGGGTACACGATGCCTGGACCGCGCCGGTGTGCCTGGGCGTAGCGCTGATGGTGTGGTTCAGCCCCGCGCGCTGGTGGAACGAGCAGACCCGTGTGATCGAATGGGCGGACGCGGCGGGGCTCGGCGCCTATGCCGTGCTCGGCACCGCCAAGGCGCTGGCCTTTGGCGTCGCGCCGGTGCCTGCCGCGCTGATGGGCGTGATTACCGGCTGCGTCGGCGGGGTGATCCGCGACGTGATCGCCGGGCGGCCCTCGATCATCATGCGGCCCGAATTGTATGTGACGCCCGCCGCGCTGGCGTCGGCAATCTGCGCGCTGGGGCATGTGCTGGGGCTGAGCAATGCGCTGGTCTGGCCGCTTGCGGCGCTGGCAGGGTTCGGCCTGCGCGGCGCGGCGATCCATTGGCGACTGGGGCTGCCGGCATATGGCGGACAGGAGAATACGGAATGATGAAGTGGCTGGTGGCGATGGTCTTGGCAGGCGGCATGACCGCGCCCGCACTGGCGGAGGACACCGCAGCGCACGGCATCTGGCGCACACCCGAGCAGGGCGGACTGATCGAGGTCACGGCTTGCGACGGCGGCCTGTGCGGCAAGATCGCGGGCGGCAATCCGAACGCGGCCCCCGCCGACCGGGTGGACCGCAACAACAAGAACCCCGCGCTGCGCGGGCGGGCGCTGATGGGGATGTATATTTTCCGGGGGCTCAAGCCTGCGGGCGGGAGCTGGAAGGGCGCGATCTACAACCCCAACGATGGCGGCACCTATGCGGCGACGGTTTCGCTCAAATCGGCGAACGCGCTCGAAGTGAAAGGCTGCCTGGTGTGGCCGCTGTGCAAGACGCAAGTGTGGGCGCGGGTGCGATAGAGCCGCGCGCGCCCTGCCCCCCTCACGCCATCGTAACGACGACTTTGCCCACGGCCTTGCGGTCTGCCAGCATGGCAATCGCCTCGCCGCCGCGTTCGAGCGGGAAGCGGGCGGAGACGCGCGGGTTGATGCGGCCTTCCTTGAGCAGCGCGAACAGTTCGGCCACGTTGGCCGCGTTGCGCTCGGGCTCGCGCGCCACGAACGCGCCCCAGAACACCCCGCAGACGTCGCAGGATTTGAGCAGCGTCAGGTTGAGCGGCAGGCGCGCGATCCCGGCGGGGAAACCGACGACGAGGAAGCGGCCTTCCCACGCGATGGCGCGCACCGCAGGCTCGGAATAATCGCCGCCGACGATGTCATAGACGATATCCGCGCCGTTCGGACCGCAGG
>CAIKKO010000446.1 GCA_903828025.1 uncultured Sphingomonadales bacterium | reverse complement strand
TTGAAGTAAGTACGCACGCTCGCCCGCTCCCTGTTGTTGCGCTCAGACTAGGAGTAACAGCATGCGAAGGGAACGTCTGCTCCCCACCAATGCCGGTCATCGCAGCGGTGCGCTCGCAATCGGTAAAATCGCCAAAATTAGTGCGCCTTCGCGGGAATGACGAAGGAGGGGGCGGGAGGGACACAGGCCCTCCTGACCTTTACCGCGACTGCGCCCGCCAGCGCTGCACTGTCCGCTCCACAGCCATTTCCTCGCCGCCGGTCTTGCCCCACAGTTCGGAGAACGACGGGTCGGCGGAGGCGGGGCGCAGTTCCTGGGCGAGATCGTCGAAGGCCACGCGGATCGGGATGGAGACGCCTTCGCCGCAGATGATGCATTCGCGGTTGCGCAGCGCCGGGATCGAATCGAGGAAGCCGCGCGCGCCTTCGGGCATGGCGGCCTTCACGAAAGCCTGATCGCGTTCGTTGTTGAGGCGCATCGCGATGATCGTGCCGCATTGGCTCAGCACGCCTTCGGCCAGATCGGACGGGCGCTGCGTGATCAGGCCCAGCGAAACGCCGTATTTGCGGCCTTCCTTGGCGATGCGCGAGAGGATGCGGCCCACCGAGGAGCCATCGGTGTTCTTCTCGGCCGGCACGTAGCGGTGCGCTTCCTCGCAGACGAGCAGAATGGGCCGGGTTTCCTCGTCGCGCGACCAGATCGCGTAATCGAACACGAGGCGCGAGAGCACCGCCACCACGGTCGAGGTGATTTCGGAAGGGACGCCCGAGACGTCGATGATCGAGATCGGCTTGCCGTGCGAGGGCAGGCGGAACACGCGGCCGATGAACTCGGCCATGGTATCGCCCACCAGCATGCCGGAGAACATGAACTGATAGCGCGGATCGCTGCGCAGTTCCTCGATCTTGGTCTTGATGCGCTGATAGGGCACCGAAGTGTGGCCCTTGTCGAGCCGGCCCATCTCGTTCTGGAGAATGTTGAGCAGCTCCGATAGCAGATAGGGAATCGGCGAATCGACCGTGATCTTGCCGATCTGTTCGGCCAGCCGGTTCTTGTGGCGCGCCTGCAGCAGGCACTTGCCGAGGATGTCCGAATCGATCTGGCGGTCGGTGCCGGTCGAAGTGAGGAATACCTCGCAGTGTTCCTCGAAGTTCATCAGCCAGTAGGGCATGTTGAGGTTCGAGACATCGAGCAGCTGGCCGGTATGGCGGAAGGCCTGCATATATTCGCCGTGCGGGTCGATCATCACGATGTGACCCTCGGGCGCCAGCTCGCAAATGCGGTGCAGGATCAGCGCGGCGCTGGTCGATTTGCCGGTGCCGGTCGAACCGAGCAGCGCAAAGTGCTTGCCCAGCAGCGCATCGACATAGAGCCCGGCGCGGATATCGCGCGTGGGGAACACCGTGCCGATGGTGATATTGGTGCGCCCGTCGCTGGCGTAAATCTGCCTGAGATCGGTGCTGGTGGCGGGATAGATCGGCGAGCCGGGGACGGGATAGCGCGTCACACCGCGGCGGAAACCATAGATTTTGCCGGTCAGGCGTTCCTCGTCGCCTTCGCCGAGGAAGTCGATCTGGGCGATGATCACGCCGTCGTGCCCGGCGGTCATGTCCTGACGCTGGGTGCGCACGCTGGCGAGCAGCCAGCCGCCGCCCACGCGGATCTTGAGCTGGCTACCGACTTGTCCCGAAAGCGAGATCGAAGGATCGCTGTCGGCCATGCATTCTTCGAGCCGCGTCAGATCGAGGCCGATCGCGCTGCCCGCGCCGGACACATCGAGGACATAACCGATCGGGCGGCGGGCGTTGTCTGCCGGGGCGGCACGGGGGCCGCTGCGGGCGTCTGGCGTCACCGCCGGCGCTGCACCGTTTGCCGCGAGGTCGGCGGACGTTGCCCTGCCGGCACCCTTTAGGCCATTGATGCTCATGTCCGTCATCGCCACCTGATCCCCGCCTGAAACGGCATTTCGAGCCTCTGACGTAGCTTGTGACGGTTAAAAACTGGCTAATTCTAGGCAAGGGCGGGGGTGCCAACGCGGTTTTCCGGGCTGTCCAAAGGTGTCACGGCCAGGGCCAGTGTCTAGACCAGCGCGAACAAGCGTCCGGCGATCCAGCCCATGCTGATCGAGACAACAACCGCGAACAGCCCGTAGAAAAACCCGTTCTGTTCGGCATTGGCCGCCACCAGACGCTCGAACCCTTCCTTGCGTACGGTGACCCGCGATATGGCCGAGGCAACCACCCGCCCCTCGCTCACTGCGAAGGTTTCGGCGGTATAGGTGCCGGTCTGCACGCTGGAGGGCAGCGCGATATGCGCCTGATACAGCACCTGCCCGCTGATCTGCACCGCGTGCTCGTTCTGCTGGTAAAGCCCTTGCCGCCGCTTGAGATCGACCAGCCCTTCCGAAAAGCGCTGCTGCTCGGCCGGGTCGATCACTCCGATCGGCGAGAGCTGCAGCCATTTGAAGCCCATTTCATAGATCGCCGCTGTCTTGTCATCGACCATCTCGGCAATCGGCCGCGAGGAGGCGAGCGCATAGAAGCTGGGAGCGGAGCGAAATTCGGTGCTGGTGGCATTGACCCAGATCCCGGCAACTTTCCGCTTCTCGCGCACCACGATCGAACGGGCCGGGCCTTCCAGCAGCACGACGATATCGTAATCGCCCGCAGCGCGCGCGCCTTCCGGGGTCAGGATCGCGCCGAACAGCAGCAGGTCTGCGCCGGTAAAGCCTTGCCGCACCTGAATTTCGTGCTGGGAAATCTCTGGCACGAGGATCGGATCGCGCGCCGCCCCGCACATGGTGAGGCACAGCAGCAGCAGCGCCGCGCGCAGCACTCTCACTGCGACACCACCGTATAGATTTCATCCGGCCGGTAGCCGAGCCCCAGCGCCATGCGGACCGCCACCCCGAGCACGACCACCGCGAGGATCAGGCGCAGATGCTCGGGCTTGGCCTTCTGCGCAAATTGCGCGCCGACTTGCGCGCCCGAGACCGAACCGATCAGCAGCAGCACCGCCAGCACGATATCGACCGCGCGCGTGGTCAGCGCATGCATCATGGTTGTCGCCATCGTCACGAACAGGATCTGGAACAGCGAAGTGCCAACCACGACGCCCGCCCCAATGCCGAGGATATAGAGCATCGCGGGCACAAGAATGAAGCCGCCGCCGATCCCCATGAGCATTGTCAGGATGCCGGTGAAGATCCCCAGCAGCAGCGGCGCGAGCGGCGAGATATAGAGGCCCGAACGGTAAAACCGCCAACGCAGCGGCAGGCTGGCGACCAGCGGATGATGGCGGCGTTTGCGCGGTGGCAAGGGCTTGCCGCTGCGCTCGGCGCGCAGCACGCTCAGGCTTTCGTGGGCCATCAGCCCGCCGATCCCGCCCAGCAGCAGCACATAGAGGATGTTGATCACCGTATCGATCTGGCCAAGGGCCTGCAGCAGGCGGAACAGCAGCGCTCCCAGCCCCGTGCCGATCACTCCGCCCGCCACGAGGACCGCGCCCATCTGATAATCAATCCCGCCGCGCCGGGCATGGGCGAATGCGCCGGAAACGCTGGCTCCCGTCACCTGGCTGGCGGCCGAGGCGGCAGCGACTGTCGGCGGTACGCCGTAGAAAATGAGCAGCGGAGTCGTCAGAAACCCGCCGCCCACGCCGAACATGCCAGACAGCAGGCCGGTCAGCGCGCCAAGCGCGACGATGACCAGTCCATTGACCGAAAGATTCGCGATGGGGAGGTAAACATCCATCCTGCGGGGCAGGCTAGCCGGTCCTGCCGCGCTTGGGAACGCTTGAAGGCGGTTTTTTCCTGCCCGGAATCCTGCCGTCCAAAATTCGCCGCCCTTAAAAACCAGCCGACAGCGTAATGGCGGGCCCCGACCCCGGTTCGGCCTTGCCCGCGACGCGGAACCGCCAATCCACCGCCAGCCGCACGCCGATCTGCTTGCCCGGCTTGCCGATCGCACCGCGCAGCTCGATGCGCGGGCCAAGGTCAAGCCGCGCGGCTCCCCGCTGGCCGCCGGTCCAGAGCCCGCCGCCAAGGCGCAGATCGACGCCGGGGAGCGGCCTGACCACGCTATGCTCGACCACGCCCGCCGCATCATAGAAGGCGGTGGCTCCGTGGCCGCCCGCCCACCCGGCCTCGCCATAGACCTCGGCCTCGGTGCCCAGCGGCAGGCGCACCGGCGCAAGCTCGCTGACCGCCATGATCACCGGCCGCGCTCTGACCGGACCGCCGCTATCCTGCACCCGAACCTCGCCCATGATCGCCACCGGCACGTGCCGCAGCGGCCGCAGCGCAAGGCCCAGCGCGCCTTCGCGGTCGCGCACCGTGTCTGCCAGAGCTGTGGCGACGCGCCCGTAAAGCTGCGGCCGCAGCGGGCTCGACGGCGCAATCGCATAGCGCAGCACCGCGCCCGCCTGGCTGCCGCCATAAGCCGCCGCTCCCGAAGCCAGCGCGGGCGCGTTCTGGCCGCCACGCGCAAGGACCCAGCCATCGGCGGACCAGCGCGGCTGATGACGGGGCGCGGGCTGCGACGCGGGAAACGGGGCCAGCAACCGGGGCTGCGCGAGATCGGAGGTGCCGCGCTCGCTCGGCCCCGGCGCACTGGCGAGGTAGCGGACCGCTTGGGTGCCAGGCAGCACGGGCAGGGGGCTCGGAAGGGGCTGGTTCGGAAGAGGGCCGGTGACTCGATTGAATACCGGAGCACGGATCAGCCCTTCGGCCGCACCGGGCTCCGGGCCCGCCGCTGGAAGCGCCCGCCATTCGGCCGGTCCGGCACGTACCCCGTGCGGCACACGGGGATGAATGGTGGCAGAAAGCCAGCTGCGGCGGTCACCGGGTCGCGGTGCCGCGTCCGGCAGCTTTGCGAAAGTGACAGGGCCCGGGGCTGCGGCAGACCAGACAGGTTTGAGAACCCCGTGCAACCCGGCTGCGGGCGCATGCCGCAGGGTGGGCTGAAGGACTGGCGACGGGGCCATCGGGTCCGGATCCACTGCCAGCAGCGTCGCGCGCACGGAGACCCAGCTTGCCAGAATAAACGCCAGCGCGATGACCGGTTGCCCGCGTGAGCCCCTCGCAAAGCCTGTGGCCGGGCCTGCCGTCGGGCCTGGGGCCGGGCCTATGCCCGGAAACGGGGCGGGCAGCGGGTTCAGCGGACCGTGGCTAGCGCTGGGTGGCTGAGATGAATGGTATGATCCCACTTCACCCGGCCACTGTAGAGCGATGCGAGATAGGCGGTGAGCGCCCGGCGGCCCGCCATGATCGAGATGACATTCGCCAGCGGCATCCGGAACACCGCCATGATCCCCTCGGCAACCGAGTATTCGCGCGCCGTGAACACCGCGCGGAACAGGGTCCGCCAGGCCAGCGCCGCAAAGTTGACGATCAGCAGCATCCGCAGGGACGGGGCGATCGGCTTGGGATGATAGACTCCAAGCTGTGCCGCCACGAACAGGACGGGTGAGATCAGGATAAGCAGATAGGCTGCGGCCAGCACGATGGCGGTGAGCGGCGCGCGCCGATCGCGCAGCCGCATCCACAATTCGAGCGGATGTGCATCCCAGCCCAGCCGGTCCCAGCCTTGAAAGGCAATGCCATGCATCCAGCGCGTCTTCTGGCGGACCGACGAGCCGAGCCCCGCCGGAAAGAATTCGCGCGTGGCGACAAGGCCGCCATCCGCGTCGCGCATGCGGATGAAGCGCGCGGCCCCGCCGATCTTCGCAACCAGCAACCCGCATTCGTAATCTTCGGTCAGGCATTCGGCGGCGAACGGCTCGGGCGAGCCGCGCTGCGCCGCGATGGCCTCGATGGAAGCGCGGGAGAACGCACAGCCGACCCCGGCGGAGGGCAGCCCCACACCAAGCCAATCGCGCACCACCATGGCCTTGCCGTGCGATTCGGCAAATTCGTCGCAATAATGCCCCGCGATCCACGGCGAAGCGGCCTGCGGTTCGGGCCGCACGGGGAGTTGCACGAAATCGGCATCATCGAGCCCGCGATCGAGCAGGCCGAGCGCGGCCGGGTGAACCATATCCTCCGCATCGTGCAGGACCAGACTGCGCGCGCGCCAGCCGCCGCGCCGCTCGTCTTCCAGCAGCGCCGCATAGAGCCGGTTGAGACAATCGGCCTTGGTCGTCGGGCCCGGCTGATCATGCACCACGATGCGCAGCCGCGGATCATGCCCGGAACCGGCCATGGCGGTCACCATAGCGGCGAGCGTGGCCACATCGTTGCGGTAGCAGCCGGCGTAGATGCGCAGTTCGGCCTGCGGCCACACCCTGAGCGTATGTTCCAGCATCGTGCCGACGACCGCGTCTTCCTTCCACGCCGGGACGAGGACAGCGGCCACGCCGCGCAAAGGGCCCATGGCTTCAGGCGGTGCCTTGCCGGTGTGTACCCGTCCGGTGAGCCGCAGCCAGAGCCACAGAACGTCGAGGCCGAATTCATCAAATGCCCCGACCGCGAACCAGATCGCGGCGAACAGAAGGAGTTCGTGTTCGGCCCTGCCGAGCCACTCCAAAGCCGTGTAAGACGGCGCCATCCGCTTGCCCCCGTGCCATGATTGGCACTACACCCCGAAATTCAGACTACGCCCAGTCCCCCCGCGTGGCAACGTAGCCAGACAGAAGGATTGGTTCGAAAATGGTGAGAAACCAAAGGGCTGGCGGCTTCATCAAGGCCCTGACCGCGAGCGAGGCTGCACCCGGGCTGGTGCTGATGGCCTGCGCGGCCGCGGCGATGGCGCTGGCCAATTCCCCCCTGGCCCATGCCTGGTACGCGCTGTTCGAACAGCCCTTGCCGTGGTCTCCCGTAACCCGGCTGGCGAACGTGCACGACTGGATCAACGACGGCGTCATGGCGGTCTTTTTTCTGGTCGTCGGGCTTGAAATAAAACGGGAATTCTTATTAGGCTCGCTGGCTGATCCCGCCCGGCGGAGGCTCCCGATCATCGCCGCGCTGGCCGGAATGGCCGCGCCCGCGATGGTCTATCTGGTCGTTACAAAAGGGCATCCGGAGCTTGCCGGTGGCTGGGCCATTCCGGCCGCCACGGACATCGCTTTTGCGCTTGGCGTGCTGGCGCTGCTGGGCAAACGCATCCCCCCTTCGGTTCGTCTTTTCCTGCTCACGGTGGCGGTGGTGGATGACCTTGGTGCCATCGCGGTGATCGCGCTGTTCTTTACTGCCAAGCTGGAATGGGGCTGGCTGGCCTTCGCCGGAGCCGTGTTCGCCGCCATGCTGGCGATGAACCGATTCGGCGTGCGCCGCGTGCCAGTCTATCTGGTGTTCGCGGGCCTGCTGTGGCTGGGAGTGCTTCATTCGGGAATCCATGCCACGGTTGCAGGCGTGCTGGCCGCTTTTACCGTTCCGGTCGCGCTGGACCGCCACGGCGATAGCCCGCTGCTGCGACTGGAGCATGGGCTGGTGGGCGTGAGCGGGTTTGTGATCGTGCCGCTGTTCGGCCTCGCCAACGCCGGAGTCGCGCTGGGCACGGGCCAGCCGCTGGCCGCGCTGCCGCTGGGGATCGCGCTTGGCCTCATACTCGGCAAGCAGGCGGGCATCCTGCTGGCGGTGTTGGGCTGCGAGCGTGCCGGGCTGGGCAAGCGGCCCGAAGGAGCGGGCCTGCTCCACCTGTGGGGCATGGCGCTGCTGTGCGGCATCGGCTTCACCATGAGCCTGTTCATCGGCGCGCTGGCCTTTCCCCGCGCCCCCGATCTGGTCGAGGAGGCCAAACTCGGGGTGCTGGCGGGCTCGCTCATCTCCGCGCTGCTGGGCGCTGTGATCTTGCGGCTGGCCCCTGCCAAGCCAGTGGGCTCGACGAGGTGAGCGACGGGACCGATCAGGCGCAGCGGCCATGGCTATCGGCATGAACTGGCTACCCGCCCCGCTCCACCGTGCTGTGCTCAGATTGGCCCAGCCCGTGCGGCTGCGCATCTGGGGGCTGCTGCGCCGCGAAGTACGCGGGTGTAACGTGCTGGCGTTCGATGCCGAGGGCCGCGTGCTGCTGGTGCGCCACAGCTATCATGAGCCGACGCGCTGGCTGCTGCCCGGTGGCGGCCTCACGCGGGGGGAGGACCCGGCGGCGACGGGCGTGCGCGAACTGGCCGAAGAGACCGGCTGCGTGCTGCAGGGCAGCGTCTGGTTCAGCACGGATCTGCGCAGGATGCCCGGCGGTTGGATCAACCGCATCGAAATCGTGACCGGGCAGGCCCACGGTGAACCCCGCGCCGACGGACGCGAGATTGCCGAAGCCGCATTCTTTGCGCTCGATGCCCTGCCGCCGACGACCGGCGCTGTGGTCCATGCCGCCATCGAACTCTGGCACGGACGGCGGACCTCGGAAGGCTGGCGGGCCTCAGAAGGGTAGCGTGCCCTGCCCCGGACCAGCGGTTGTCGCAGGGGCGGCCTCCCCTTCCAGCGCCGAGAGCGTGAGCCCCATTAGCCGCACCGGCTGGGGCAGCGGCAGCACGCTATCGAGCAGCCCGCGCGCGAGGCCTGCAAACTCTGTTGCGTCCGCCACCGGCGCGGTTTGCGAGCGGGCGCGGGTGATCGTCTGGAACGCCGTGTCCTTGAGCTTGAGTGTCACCGTGCGGCCTTTCGCGCCGCTGCGCTCGATCCGTTCCCACACGATGGCGATGATCCGCTCCAGCGCCTCGCGCAGCGCGGGGCCGGTGGCAATATCGCGATCGAACGTGCGCTCGCCGCCCACAGATTTGCGCGGACGGTCGGCGCGGATGCGGCGGAGGTCGATCCCCCGCGCCGCGCGGAAAAGATAGTCTGCCTGGCTGCCGAAATGGGTGCGCAGGAAGGCAAGGTCACGGCCCGCAAGGTCCGCCCCGGTCTGGATGCCGAGCGCGGCCATCTTCTCTGCGCCGCGCGGGCCGACGCCGTGGAAGCGCGACACCGGCAGCCGCGCCACGAAGGCGGTGCCCTCGCCCGGGCGGATCACGCACAGGCCATCGGGCTTGTTCTGGTCGCTCGCCAGCTTGGCGAGGAACTTGTTGTACGACACGCCCGCGCTGGCGGTGAGCCCGGTTTCGGCGCGGATGCGCTGGCGAATCAGCTCTGCGATGCGCGTGGCCGAGCCGATCCCGCGCAGATCGTCGGTCACATCGAGATAGGCCTCGTCGAGCGAGAGCGGTTCGACATGGGGGGTGTAGTGCAGGAAAATCGCGCGGATCCGGCGCGAGACGGCCTTGTAGACCTCGAAGCGCGGCGGGCAGAAAATGAGATCGGGGCACAGCCGCGCTGCACGCACCGAGGGCATCGCCGAGCGCACACCGAACACCCGCGCTTCATAGCTTGCCGCCGCCACCACGCCGCGCGCGGAGGAGCCTCCCACCGCCACGGGCTTGCCCCGCAGCGCCGGATTGTCGCGCTGTTCGACGCTGGCGAAGAACGCGTCCATATCGACATGGATGACCTTGCGCAGACCGGTGGCGGTCTCCCCGTCCTCGGCATAGTCATCGGAATCGGGCGAAGGCGCTGCGCTCATGCGGGCTTAATACCCCTTTTCGCACCGCAGCATAAAGCGCTGGGAACGCGCCGCCGACATGCATATAGGCTGGAAGCATGTCCTCCCCCCAAACGGCCACCCGATCTGCGCCTGCCACTCCCGTTATGGGGCCCCGCGAATTCGTCGTGCTCATGGCCATGGCCATGGCGCTGCAGGCTCTGGCGATCGACGCCATGCTCCCCGCGCTCGGCCAGATCGCGCACGACCTCCATGTCGATGATCCCAACCAGCGCCAGCTGGTGGTGGGCGTTTTCCTCATCTCGGCAGGGCTCGGCGCGCTGATCCCCGGATCGCTGGCCGATCGCTATGGCCGCCGCCCGGTGCTGCTCGGCAGCCTTGCGCTCTATTTCGTGCTCTCGATCGGCTGTGCGCTCGCGCAGGATTTCACCACGCTGCTGGCGCTGCGTGCCGCACAGGCCATCGGCAGCGCCGGGCTTTCGGTGCTGCCCAGCGCGATCATCCGCGATCGCCACGGCGGCGATGCCATGGCGCGGCAGATGTCGACGATCTCGGTGATCTTCATGCTCGTGCCGATGGTTGCGCCGACGATCGGGCAAGCGGTGCTGCTGGTGGCCGGCTGGCGCTGGATCTTTGCGCTGCTCGCGGCGATGTCGCTGCTCGTCGCGCTGTGGGTCGGGCTGCGGCTTGAGGAGACGCTAGATCCAGCGCATCGCCAGCCGATCCAGCCGAAGACCATCGCCACCAACATGATCACCGCCGCCGCAGACCGGTCCTCGTTCGGCTATGTGGTCGGCGCCGGGCTGATCATGGGCGCGCTGTTCGGCTATGTGAACTGCTCACAGCAACTGGTGGGCGAGCACTTTGGCGCGGGCACGATGTTCCCGCTGATCTTTGGCGCGACCGCGCTGTGCATGGCGTTTGCCAGCTTCTTCAATTCGCGCATCGTGGAACGCTTCGGCGCGCGGCGTGTCTCGCATGCGGCGGTGCTGGTTTCGATTGTGCTGAGCGTGCTGCAAGTCTGGCTGGCGGGCAACCCGCATGAGACGCTGCTGACGTTCATGCCGGTCATGGCGCTCAATATCTGCATGGTCGGCTTCATCGGTGCCAATTTCGGCTCGATCTCACTGCAGGCCTTCGCGCATATGGCGGGGGCGGCAAGCTCGGTGCAGGCGTTCCTGCGCATGGTGATCGGATCGGGCCTCGGCATCGTGATCGGGCTGGCCTTCGACGGGACCGCCCGCCCGCTGGCGCTCGCTTTCCTCGGCTGCGGGGTCACAGCCCTGCTGCTGGTGCTGTGGAGCGAGCACGGGCGGCTGTTCCGCCGCATCAATCCGCCCGGTGCGCCGCGCGAAGTGACGTTGCCCGACGCGCACTGCTAGAACCGGCTTCAGGCCACCGCCCGCGCATAGGCGGCCAGCGCGGTTTCGGCCGGTTCGGGCCTGCCGAAATGGTACCCCTGCATGAGGTGGATGCCGAGCGCACGCGCTGCGACCGCCTGCGGCTCGCTCTCCACGCCCTCGATCGAGCAGCCGATGCCCAGCTGCCACGCCAGCGCGACAATCATGCCGGTCACTGCCCGCGCGCCCGGATCGGTTGAGAGCGCACCGGCCAGTTCGCGGTCCAGCTTGATGCGGTCAAACGGCAAGTCGCGCAGCTGCGACAGGCTCGACCAGCCCGCCCCGAAATCATCGAGCGCAATGCGGAAGCCCATTGCGCGGAAGGCATGGAGCTGCGCCGCGGCGCGCTTGGGATCGAGCTGGAGCGACCGTTCGGTGACTTCGAGCACGACCGACGACGGGTCTGCTCCTGCCTCCGTCACAATGGCCGCAATCGTCTCGGCCAGCCCTTCGCGCACCACATCGCGCGCGGCAAGGTTGATCGAAACCTCAAGCCCGCTTTCCCATGGCCGGCATTCGGCCAGCGCCCGCGCAAGCACCAGCCGGGTCAGCTCGCCGGTGCGCCCCGTGGCATCTGCAATCGGCAGGAATTCGCCCGGCGTCTGCCATTCCACGCCATCGGGCGACCAGCGGGCCAGCGCCTCCATGCCCACGACCCGCATCGTGCGGAAATCGAAGATCGGCTGGTACAGAAGCCGCAAGCGGTCCTGCAGCGCGCAAGCGTTGAACTGCCGGGTTACCGCGATCCGGCGCTGCAGCTCGATCTCGTCATCGGGGCCGAACGGCACAATCGCACCGTCGCCCAGTTCCTTGGCCTTGTAGAGCGCCGCGTCCGCTCGTTCGAGGACAGTCGATGCCGATGTGCCCTGAACCCGGTGCAGCCCGATCGATCCGCACAGCCTGAGCGTCGCACCGTTATGGGCAATCGGGTCGCGGATGGCCACCGAGAGCGTGCGCGCTGCCGCCATGACCGCCTCCGTGCGGAACCCGGCCTCAAACAGGATGGCAAACTCGTCCCCGCCAAGCCGGCCATGCGCGGTCACGCCTTCGACCGCGCCGATCCGCGTGTTGACCGTGCGCAGGACATGGTCGCCCGCAGCGTGCCCGTACGTGTCGTTGATGTGCTTGAAGCCGTCGAGATCGAACAGCGCAAGCCACGGCCGTGTCACGCCCTCCGGCCCGGCCAGATGCTCCTCGAGGCAGGAGAGAATGGCCCGGCGGTTCTTGCCCCCGGTCAGGTGATCGACAGTCGCTTGCCGGTAATGCGCGCTGGCGAGTTCGGCGGTCTGCTCCTCGCGCCGCACCAGCAACTGGCGCGACAATTCGAGCCGCACGAAATCGCGGTGCTGCGCATGGGTCATCGCCAGAAGCATGCCCGTGACGAACACCTGCACCAGCGAGATCGGCACCGCGTTCGGCTGCCCCGTGGCCAGCAGGAACACACTCCACGGCAATGTGAACGCCAGCGCAAAGCGCAAGGCGGTCTGCGGCGCATACGCCATGCCGAGGATCGCGGAAAACATCGTGACCGCCATCACGAAGTGGACCATCGCGCGCTGGTTGACATCGCCGTAGGGAAAGAGCGCCAGCGACCATGCCACGATCAGCAAAGCAGCCCAGCCGCCAAGCGTTCCCATTGCCTGCAGATCCGCGCGCAACCGCTCAACCGGCCGCCGCGCCACGCGCGCGGGCATCCAGTACAGCGCCCGATACGCCGCAAGCAGCCCCATGAACGGGCCGACCAGAATGAGCCCGAGCGGGGCCGTACCCAGGAAGCACAGCGCGATCAGCGAGGTGTCGAAGATCACGACGAGGTACAGCAGCGGTACGCGGTGCGACACACTCAGCGCATAGGCATGGGTAAAGGCATCGCCCGGCCGCTGCCGCCAGTGGCGACGGACCTGCCGCAGGCCGCAGCAACTGCGGCGCAGCCAGCGTCGCGCTCGCTCGCGCAAACCGGGTAAAGAACCGCCACGTTTCATCGCGGCGGTTTACGACCACGGAGGTTAACGACGTCTCAATGTCGGCGAGGCGAATCGGGGGGAAAGCTCGGGTTTTCCTGACCGAATCGGATGCTTTGCCCTGGCCGTCATGGGGCGGGAATCCGCCCCCGGCGCCCTGTCAGACCAAGGCTTCGGTCAGCGCGGCGACCAGCGCCTTGACCTTCTTTTGCCGCCATTGCGGCAGCGGAGCGACGAGCCAATAGGCCCGGCGGCCATGCTCTGGCGGGCCCAGCGCGGCGACCCGGCCCGAAGCAATGGCACTTTCCGCGAGCATCGCCGGAACGCGGGCCTTGCCCAGCCCGGCAGCCGCCGCGCTGATCGCCGTTCCGGCATCGCCCACCGAAAACTGCGTCTCGCGCACTTCGCCTTCGGGCGCGGTATCGCCCGGCCAGCCGATCCACGGCGTGTCCTCGCCAGCCCCCGGAGCGGCGACAACCTGAGTCAGCGGTTCGCCCAGCGCGATGCCCTCAAGCTCACCCGGTCCTTCGGCCCAGCGCACCGCAAGGTTCAGATTGGCCTCGGTAAAATCAATGTCCGCATCGGTCCCGACCAGCGCGAACCGCATGGCCGGATTGGCCGCACGGAAGGCTGCAAGCCGCGACGAGAGCCACGCCGCGAAGAAATCGCGCGGGCAGGCCACGGTGTAGACATGGCTCGATTGCCCGGCCTGCATCGCCTGCACGCCTTCCTCGAAACGCAGGAAGCCCTCACGGATCGCATCGAGCCCGGCGCTGGCCTCATCGGTGAGCACGAGGCCCTTGGTGGTGCGGCGGAACAAGACCACGCCGAGCAGATCCTCCAGCGCGCGGATCTGCTGGCCGACCGCGGCCGGAGTCACCGCCAGTTCGTCCGCCGCGCGGGTAAACGAGAGGTGCCGCGCCGCTGCATCGAGCACGCGCAAGCCGTTGAGCGGCAGATGGGTCCGCTTCATGCCGCGTTCGGTCCGCTCAGTTCGCTGTCGCCGGGGCGGCGAGCGGGAAGTAGGGGATCGCCACGTCGACCATCGAGCCATCGGCGCGCTGCATCGTGTAGTGCCCTTCCATGCTGCCGTGCGGCGTGCCGAGCGGGCAGCCCGAGACATAATCGTGCGCCGTGCCGGGCGCGAGCAGCGGCTGTTCGCCAACCACGCCGTCGCCATCGACAAAGTTGATCAGCCCGCGCCCATCGGTGATGCGCCAGTGCCGCGTGAGCAGCTTGATCGGCTGGTCGCCGCCGTTTTCGATGCGGATGTGATAGACCCAGAACCACTTGCCCGCATCGACCCGCGATTGCTCGGGCAGAAAGTTGACAGCGACACGCACTGTCACGCCATCCGTTATCGCGGCATGCTGGAAAAGCTGCTTCATGCGCGCAAACTACTCCAGATCGCGTCCAGTTCCAACGGGGATTCACGCCGCTTGCGACAGGCTGCGAATCCTCCCACATGCGCAGGGCCATGCTGATCCGTGCCCCCGCCATTCTCTGCGCCGCGCGCACGCACGGCGAACACGGCGCGGTGGTGCGGCTGCTGACCGCCGACCACGGCCTGATCGCCGGCTATGTCGCGGGGGCTAGGGGCCGGACGCTGCGGCCCGTGCTCATCCCCGGCAATCTGGTCGAGGCCGAACTGCGCGCGCGCAGCGATAGCGCTCTGGCCTCGGTCCGGCTCGAACTCGTCAGCAGCCGCGGCCCCTGGCTGGCCGAGCCGCTCGCCAGCGCGGGCATCGGCTGGGCGACCACGCTGGTCGCGCTGGCCCTGCCCGAAGGCCAGCCCTTCCCCGCGCTGCACAGCGCTTTGGAAGCGCTGCTCGATGCGATCTGCCACGCCCCCTCGGCGCGCGGCTGGGCGCGGGCGCTGGCGGCCTTCGAAGTGCTGCTGCTGCGCGAGATGGGCTATGGCCACGCGCCTGCCGCGCCCCCGGACGAACCGTGGGACAAGCTGATCGCCCGGCTCGAACGGCAAGGCCTCGCCATCGGCAACCGCCTGCTTGCCGATCCACGCCGCGATGGTATGGCGGCGCGCGCGATTTTGCTCGATCGGCTCAGGCGGATCGGCAGCCCCGAAATCTGAAATTCCGAGGATAGCTCCATGAAGATTGCAGTCTTGC
>CAIKKO010000445.1 GCA_903828025.1 uncultured Sphingomonadales bacterium | reverse complement strand
GACCGCGGTTACACCGCCGAAGCGGTGACCGACACCATCCTGCGGCGGATGCCGGACTACGTGAACTACATCTGCCCGCAATTCGCCGAGACCGACATCAATTTTCAGCGGGTGCCGACCGTCGATACCTCGAACCCGTTCATCGCGCGCTGGATCCCGACGCCGGATGAATCGATGGTGGTGATCCGGCTGAAAAATCCGCGCGGCATCGATTTTCCCTATCTGCTCTCGATGGTGCCGCAATCGTTCATGTCGCGGCCCAATTCGATCGTGATGCCCGGCAACAAGCTCGACATCGCGATGCAGCTTATTCTCACCCCGCTCATCATGCAGCTCATCGAGCGCAAGAAGCGCCTTTCATGACCTTCGAAAAGGACTGACCGATGGCCCGCATCACGCTTCGCCAGCTGCTCGATCATGCCGCCGAGCATGACTACGGCGTACCCGCCTTCAACATCAACAACATGGAGCAGGGCCTTGCGATCATGCGGGCGGCGCAAGGCTGCGATGCGCCAGTGATCCTGCAGGCCAGCCGGGGTGCGCGCAGCTATGCCGGCGACATCATGCTCGCCAAGATCATGGAAGCGCTGGAGGCGATGTTCCCCGCGATCCCGATCTGCATCCATCAGGATCACGGCAACAATGTCGCCACCTGCATCAGCGCGATCCAGCACGGCTTCACCAGCGTGATGATGGACGGCTCGCTCAAGGAAGACGCCAAGACCCCCGCCGATTACGACTACAATGTTGCAATCACCGCCGAAGTTTCGCGGCTGGCGCATATGGTCGGCGCGTCGGTCGAGGGCGAGCTGGGGTGCCTCGGCAGCCTCGAAACCGGCAAGGGCGAGGCTGAGGACGGCCACGGCTTCGAAGGCGCGCTCGACCACTCCATGCTGCTGACCGACCCGGACGAAGCCGCGCGCTTCGTGGCCGAAACCCATGTGGATGCGCTCGCGGTCGCGCTTGGCACCAGCCACGGGGCCTACAAGTTCAGCCGCAAGCCGACCGGCGATATCCTTGCGATGGACGTGATCGAACGCATCCACGCGCGCCTGCCGAACACGCACATCGTCATGCACGGCTCCAGTTCGGTGCCCGAGGAGTGGCAGGAGGTGTTCAACGCCCATGGCGGCGAGATGCGCGAGACGTACGGCGTGCCGGTCGAGGAATTGATCAAGGGCATCCGCATGGGGGTGCGCAAGGTCAATATCGACACCGATCTCCGCCTTGCCGCCGCTGCCGAATTTCGCCGCATCGCGGTCACCCGCCCGGACGAATTCGATCCGCGCAAGTTCCTGAAGCCCTCGATGGACGCGATGGCCGGCATCTGCCGTGCGCGCTTCGAAGCCTTCGGGACAGCGGGTCAGGCCGGAAAAATCAAGGTCATCCCGCTGTCAGACATGGCCAAGCGGTATGCCGCCGGTTCGCTTGCCCCCACTTCCGCCCCCATTCACGCCGCCGCTTAAGGAGACGCCGCCATGAACATGGAACCCGCAATCGACCCCAAGAAGCGCTACGCCGCCGGGGTCATGGAATACGCCAAGATGGGCTATTGGGAGCCCGACTATGTCCCCAAGGACACCGATGTAATCGCGCTGTTCCGCATCTCGCCGCAGGACGGGGTGGACGAGATCGAGGCGGCAGCGGCCGTGGCGGGCGAAAGCTCCACCGCAACATGGACCGTGGTGTGGACCGACCGGCTGACCGCCTGCGAGCTTTACCGCGCCAAGGCCTATCGGGTCGATCCGGTGCCGGGATCGCCGGGGCAGTTCTTTGCGTGGATCGCCTATGACCTCGATCTGTTCGAGGGCGGTTCGATTGCCAACCTCACTGCCTCGATCATCGGCAACGTATTCGGCTTCAAGGCGCTGAAGGCGCTGCGGCTGGAGGACATGCGGATTCCGGTCGCCTACCTCAAGACCTTCCAGGGCCCCGCCACCGGGATCGTGGTGGAGCGCGAGCGGCTCGACAAGTTCGGCCGCCCGCTGCTGGGCGCGACGACCAAGCCCAAGCTCGGCCTTTCGGGCCGCAACTATGGCCGCGTGGTCTATGAAGCGCTCAAGGGCGGGCTCGATTTCGTCAAGGACGACGAGAACATCAATTCGCAGCCCTTCATGCACTGGCGCGACCGGTTCCTCTTCGTGATGGAAGCGGTGAACAAAGCGCAGGCCGCGACCGGCGAAATCAAGGGCCACTATCTCAACGTGACCGCCGGGACGATGGAGGAGATGTACGAACGCGCCGAGTTTGCCAAGGAACTGGG
>CAIKKO010000444.1 GCA_903828025.1 uncultured Sphingomonadales bacterium | reverse complement strand
TGCCAAGGCATCGACCGCGATCACCATCGGCATCGGCTTCCACCTGCTGCTGGTGCTGCTCGAATTCGTGAACCCGCGCCATGAAAGCTGGCGGATCACCTGGAAGGAACTGGCGACCGACCTGTTTTATGTCGGGGTATCTTTCACACTGGTCAAACTGGCCGACAACTACATCGGCAGCGATGCGGTGATCGAGACGATCCAGAAAGGCATGCACCTCGAAAAGTTCGCATGGTTCACCAGCCTGCCGCTGCTGCTGCAAGCCTTTCTGATCCTGTTCATCTTCGATTTCGGGCAATACTGGATGCATCGCGGCATGCACAACTGGTACCCGCTGTGGCTGCCGCATTCGGTCCACCACTACATCACCCAGCTCAATGTCTACAAAGGCGCGGTCGGCAATCCGGTCGAGCTGTTCCTCATCGGACTCGGCATCGGCGGACTGTTCGATTTCGTGCCGCGCGCGTTCCTGCTGGCGGGCGCAATCGGTATGTCAATCGGAGCCTACCAGCACATCAACGTGCGCTTCAACAGCCCGCGCTGGTGGCGCTACCTGTTCAACACGACCGAGCACCACAGCCTGCACCATTCGCAGGACTTCGAATCGACCCGCAGCAACTATGCGGGGAGCTTCATCTTCATCGACCGCATGTTCGGCACCTGCATCGACGGTGAGGCAGAGCTGCTCGGCATGGAAGGCGGCCGCCGGATGTCGATCCGCGAGCAGATGGCCTATCCGTTCACCGAAGGCTGGAAAGCCTGGAAGGAGCGCGCCTCGCGCGCGCCCATGTTTGCCAGCACCACCGCGATCCCGGCAGAATAAGGCGTGACCGCATTGGATATCAAAGCGGCTCAAACTTCATTCCCCGCACCATCTCAAAAGGCCCACCCTCTGCGGTTCATCAACGGGATCTGGCAGATCCGGGGCAGCGTTCCCCTGCCCACCGGGCAATCGGGTGACGAGGCGTTCACCCGGCTCGATCCGCTGTTCGCGCAGCCCGGCACGACTTGCGAACGCACGGGCGACAGACTGACTTTCACCAAGAAGAACCAGCTCGCGCAGGACAAGATGTCGGTGTTCGATAGCGGCGTGCTGCATATCGAGCAGGCGGCGCAAGGCCCCGTGCTGCGCTACAATCTGGTCAGCCGTGCGCTGCTGTTCTGCTTCCTTGCGCCGCTGCTGTTTCTCGGAATTGCCCAGATGACCGTGGCGCTCGGCCAGCTCGAAAAGCCCAAGGCAGAGGAGAAAGCCAAGGACGACAAAAAGGACAAGAAGGCCGAAATCCAGCTCAATCCGGTCGACAAATTCCTCGGAGCGCCCGCCCCGGACAAGCCCGAGGACAAGAAGGCAAAGGACAAAAAGAAGGGCGAGGGCGACGAGGACAAGGGCTTCTCGCCCACCCCCGCCTATGTCTTCGCCGGCATTTTCGCCGCGCTCTATGTGCTGGGCCGCATTCTTGAGGCCTGGCTGATCCGGCGGCTTTTCACCAAGACACTCGCTTGAACCACCGGGGCACGCGCACAAGGCGCGCACCCCGGCATTGTATCAGGCCAGATCGAACCGGTCGGCATTCATCACTTTGGTCCAGGCCTTGACGAAGTCGGCCACGAACTGCCCCTCGCCGCCCGCTTCGGCATAGACTTCAGCGACCGCGCGCAACTGGCTGTTCGAACCGAACACGAGATCGGCGCGGCTTGCGCGCCACTTCACGTCGCCGGTCGCGCGGTCACGCCCGACGAAGTCCTCCTCGCCGCTTCCCTCCACCGCGCTCCACGCCGTGCTCATATCGA
>CAIKKO010000443.1 GCA_903828025.1 uncultured Sphingomonadales bacterium | reverse complement strand
CGCCGCGCGCGATCCCGGCAGCCGTGCCAAGATCGGTGTGATCAGCCGCGATTCGTCGATTGACCCGGTCGGCGCCTGCGTCGGCATGAAGGGCAGCCGCGTGCAGGCCGTCGTGCAGGAACTGCAGGGCGAAAAGATCGACATCATCCCCTGGAGCGAGGACACCGCGACCTTCGTGGTCAATGCGCTGCAGCCGGCCACCGTCAGCCGCGTGGTGATCGACGAGGAAGAGAGCCGCATCGAGGTTGTCGTGCCCGATGACCAGCTGTCGCTCGCCATTGGTCGGCGCGGCCAGAACGTGCGTCTGGCTTCGTCGCTCACGGGCTCTGCCATCGACATCATGACCGAGGCGGAAGCTTCGGAAAAGCGCCAGAAGGAATTCGCCGAGCGCTCCAAGATGTTCGAGGAAGAGCTCGACGTCGACGAGACGCTGTCGCAGCTGCTCGTGGCCGAAGGCTTCAGCGAGCTGGAAGAAGTCGCCTATATCGACATCGCCGAACTCGCCGCGATCGAAGGCTTCGACGAGGAGCTGGGCCAGGAACTGCAGAGCCGCGCGGTCGAAGCGCTCGAGCGCCGCGAAGAAGCGCAGCGCGAGGAACGCCGGGGTCTTGGGGTCGAGGATGCGCTGGCGGAACTGCCGCACCTCACCGAAGCGATGCTGGTCACGCTCGGCAAGGCGAAGATCCTGACGCTCGACGATCTGGCGGATCTCGCCACCGACGAACTCATCGCCAAGAAGCGCGGGGGCGAACAGCGCCGCCGCAGCAACAACACGACCGAACCGCGCCGCGAACGCTCCGAGCGGACCGAGGACAAGGGCGGCGTGCTGGGCGAATATGGCCTGAGCGAAGAGCAGGGCAACGAGATCATCATGGCTGCGCGCGCGCACTGGTTCGAAGACGAACCGGCGGCAGAGCCAGCTTCATCCGAGGAGGCCGCCCATGCGGAATCCTCACAATGAGCCGCTAAGCTCCGACATCATTGGCGACGCGCCGGTGGGACACTCTCCAAAGGAGGGAGCCCAGCCGGAGCGGAAATGTGTGCTCACCGGGCGGCATGACGCTCGGGGCGAACTGGTTCGCCTCGCGCTGTCGCCCGATGGGGATGTGCTGCCCGATGCTTTGGCCCGCGCGCCGGGGCGGGGCGCGTGGATTGGCGTCAGCCATGCAGAACTGGAAACCGCGGTTGCCAATGGCAAGTTGCGCGGCGCGCTGGCCCGCGCGTTCAAGGGCGCGACGCTCACGATTCCAGCCGATTTGGCGGAAAAGACCCGCGCCGCGCTGACCCGCGCGCTGACCGACAGGTTGGGAATTGCGCTCAAGGCGGGCACCATGCTGCTCGGCACCGAAAAGATCGCGCAAGGCGCGCGGGCGGGCGCGGTGGTGTGGTTGGCGCACGCCAGCGACGCAGGCACTGACGGTCCGAACAAGCTCGCACAAGCGTGGCGCGTGGGCGAGGACGCCGAAGGCACTGGCCTTAAAGGTGTCATCTTGCCGCTGGACCGGGCGGCGCTGTCTGTGGCATTGGGCCGCGACAACGTGGTTCACCTGGCGCTGACAGATGCCGCCGCGGCCGAAAGGGTCGCGGTGCCGCTCCGGCGCCTGATGCATTTCATTGGTCTGAGTGATCTGGGGCGCGCGCAATTGGACGGCGAAGCTGCTTCTGCAGCGTGCCAAGCTATTGATACGAAGGATATATAAGTTCGATGAGCGATGACAAGAAGCCGACCTTGGGCCGCAGGCCGCTGGGCCTGAAGACTTCGGTCGAGGCGGGCGAGGTCAAGCAGACCTTCAGCCACGGCCGGACCAACAAAGTCGTGGTCGAGGTCAAGCGGCGCAAGCTGATGCCGCGCGGGCCCGGTGAGGCTCCGGTCAGCGCGCCTGCGGAAACCCCGCCTGTCGCTGCGGCACCCGCTGCGCCCGCGCCGCGGCCCGTCATCGCCCCGGCACCCCCGCCGCCGCCGCCTTCCGCCTCGCGCGAGACGCGTCAGGAAATGCAGACTCGTCTGCTGCGCGAGGCTGAAGAGGCCCGCCTGCAGTCGCTTGAAGCCGCCAACCGCCGCGAGCAGGAAGAGCGCCTGCGCGCCGCCGAGGAAGCGCGCCGCGCGGCCGAAGCCCGCAAGGCTGGCGATGCTGCGCCGAGCGAGCCGGTAGCGCCCACCGTAACGCCGACCCCGGTTGCCGAAGCGCCCGCTGCGGTCGTCGCCCCGGTCACCACTG
The DNA here is from genome assembly GCA_903828025.1 of uncultured Sphingomonadales bacterium. GTDB lineage: Bacteria > Pseudomonadota > Alphaproteobacteria > Sphingomonadales > Sphingomonadaceae > Novosphingobium. Next base: position 442 of record CAIKKO010000443.1, on the reverse strand, counting down.
AGGCGGTTAGCGCGCCCCAACCTGCCGCAGAAGCACCGGCCGCAGAGGCAGCTGCCGCCGACGCGCCCGCCGGCTCGACCGAGCAAGTGCAGACTGCGCCCCGCCGGTTCACACCCGTTGCGCCGATCAAGCGCCCTGAGCCCGCCGCGAAGAAGCCCGCGCATGCTCCGCGCGACAAGGGCGCGCCCGATCGCCGCCAGGCTGGCAAGCTTACCGTCAGCAAAGCGCTCAACGAAGACGAGGGCGCCCGCGCCCGCAGTCTTGCGGCGCTCAAGCGTGCGCGCGAGAAGGAAAAGCGGGCCCACTTCGCCGGGCAGTCACAGCCGCGCGAGAAGCAAGTCCGCGACGTTGTGGTGCCCGAAGGCATTACGGTGCAGGAACTGGCCAACCGCATGGCCGAAAAGGCTGCGGATCTGGTCAAGTCGCTGTTCAAGATGGGCAT
>CAIKKO010000442.1 GCA_903828025.1 uncultured Sphingomonadales bacterium | reverse complement strand
GGTAATCATCTCGGGCGGCAAGTTCTTGATGCCGGATTGGTTCAGCTCTTCGTCCTGCCCGCCGAACATCTGCTGGGTCAGCACCAGCATGCGCTGTTCGTCCTCCTCGGGGACGCCGAGGATCTGCATGACGACATGGAGCGGGTAAGGCGAGGAAACCAGTTTGGTGAAATCGCCCTCGCCATCCGCTGCGAGCAGGCGGTCGACTGCGGCCTCGGCAATCGCCCGCGTGCGTGCCTCGATCGTGCGCAAGTTCTTGGGCATGAACCATTCTTGCGTCAGGCGGCGGAGCTTGGGATGGAGCGGGGCATCCATTTGTACCAGCGATTGCACCAGATGCGGGCTGCCCCCGGTAATCGCGCGGGCGAGGGCATCGGTGCTGCGCAGCGTGAAGACCGCACTCTTGGGATGGTTGAGGAACGTCGCGTTGTCCTTGCTCGCGGCCATCACCTCGTCAAACCCGCTGACCAGCCAGAACGGTTCGTGCAAGTCCTCAGAGGAAATCACCTTGCCCACTTGCAAGCCTTCGGCACGCAAGCGGTCAAACTGGTCCAGCAGCGGGTCCCACGCTGCGTAAGCACCGGGGTCGATCACGGCGCGGCCGATTTCCTCAGGGACGATGCGGTCTGAAGTGGTAGCCATGGGGAGTCCTTAGGGCTGCAAAATCAGGCAGTTGCGGCGGCGGCGGCCTTGTATTCATCGCGCAGCAGGCGCTTGAACAGCTTGCCGGTGGGCTCGCGCGGCAGTTCGGCGCGGAAGTCGATCTGGCGCGGCAGCTTCACGCGGCTGAGCTGCGGGGCGAGCCAGGCGGTGAGCTCTTCGGCCAGCGCGGGGCCCGCCTCGGACGGGTCGGCTGCCTGGATGATCGCGACAACCCGCTCGCCCATATCCGCGTCGGGCGCGCCGATCACCGCGACATCGGCGACTTTGGGGTGGGTGACGAGCAGGCTCTCGATCTCCTGCGGGTAGATATTGACCCCGCCCGAGATGATCATGAAGCTCTTGCGATCGGTGAGGAACAGGTAGCCGTCCTCGTCCTCCCAACCGACATCGCCGAGGCTGGTCCAGCCGTGCTTGTTGGTGGCATCACGCGTCTTTTCGGGATCGTTGTGGTACGCAAAGGGATTGCCGCCTTCGAAGAACACCTGGCCCTCGGTGCCGCGCGGCACCTCGTCGCCGCTTTCGTCGCAGATGCGGATCGTGCCAAGCAGTGCCCGGCCGACCGAGCCGGGGCGCTCGAGCCATTCGACGCTGGAGATGAAGGTGAAGCCGTTGCCTTCGGTGCCGGCGTAATACTCGTTGAGCACCGGGCCCCACCATTCGATCATCGCGCGCTTGACCGGAACCGGGCAGGGCGCGGCAGCATGGATCGCGCCGCGCAGCGAGGAGAGATCATAGCGCATGCGGACTTCCTCCGGCAGTTTGAGCATGCGCACGAAATGCGTGGGAACCCACTGGCTGTCGGTCACCTTGTAGCGCGCGATGGCCTCCAGCGCCTTTTCGGCGT
>CAIKKO010000441.1 GCA_903828025.1 uncultured Sphingomonadales bacterium | reverse complement strand
TGTCGAAGCGACCGCGAGCGGGCGGGTGGTGCGCGATCTCGGCACGCGCGAGGACATTGCCGGCAAACCGATCCAGCTGACCATCGACGCCGCACTTCAGGACTATGCCGCGCGGCGGGTCGGCATCGAGTCCGGTTCGGTCGTGGTGATGGATTGCCAGACCGGCGATGTGCTCGCGATGGTCTCGATGCCCAGCTTCGATCCCAACAGCTTTGCCGATGGCATTGGCCGCATCGAGTGGAAGATGCTGGCGGAAGATGACCACGTGCCCTTGCGCAACAAAGTGCTGCGCGGGCTCTATCCGCCGGGCTCGACAGTCAAGCCGATGGTGGCGCTCTCGTTCCTTGAAGCCGGGCTCGATCCCGAAGCCAGCGTGGGCTGCGCGGGCGGGCTGCGCGTGGGCAATCGCGTGTTCCACTGCTGGAACCACCACGGCCACGGCACGACCAACATGCTGAAAGGCATCTACCAGTCGTGCGATGTCTACTTCTATCACTTTGCCCAGCAGATCGGGATGGACACGATTGCCGCGATGGCCCGGCGGCTCGGTCTGGGCGGTGAGTTCCCGATGCCCTACCCCGGCCAATCGTATGGCACGGTGCCCGATCCGGCGTGGAAACAGCGCAAATACGGCAAGGAATGGGCGATTTACGATACCGTGAACGCCACGATCGGCCAGGGCTACATGCTGGTCAATCCGCTGCAGCAGGCGGTCATGGCCTCGCGCCTTGCCTCTGGCCTCAAGCTCATGCCGCGCCTGCTGCTCGATCGCCACGCGCCCTCTCCGCCCTCGCTGGGGGTGAAGCAGGCGCATCTCGATCTGATCCACGCCGCGATGAACGAAGTGGTCAACGGGCGCGGCACCGCAGGCAAGGCGCGCATCCCCATCCCGGGCGTGCAGATGGCGGGCAAGACCGGCACCGCGCAAGTCGTCGGGCTCAATGTCGGCAACGGCAAGGGCGGCCAGTGGAAGCACCGTGACCACGGCCATTTCATCTGCTTCGCCCCGTTCGATAAGCCGCGCTATGCCTGCGCGGTGGTGGTCGAGCACGGCGGCGGCTCGGGCGCGGCCTACCCCATCGCGCGCGATGTCATGACCTTCCTGTTCGACCGGGGCAAAGCCATGGAGGTGCTCGACGGGTTCGAGAAGCAATGGGGCGGCAATGTGCAGCAGCGCATGGCCGCGCGCTACAACGCCTATGCCGCGCAATATGGCGCGAGCGCCCCCGAAGCGCCCGATGATACGCAAGCCGCCGAAGCGGTGGCGGCCGACAACACCCCGGTCGATGAACCCGCAGCCCCGCAGACCGACGCTGCGCCGCCCGCGCCCGAACCCGAAGCAACCCCCGCCCCGGCCGAAACCGGCGCGCCGGCCGCAGCGGCGGCTCCTGCCCCCGCAGCGGCTGCGCCCGCCGCGCCGCCCGTTGCGCCTGCGGGGCAGTAGGATGCAGCGCGCCTATATCCCCAGCGCGATTGCGCGCCAGCCCTGGGGGGTGATCGTGCCGCTGACCGCGCTGGTCACGTTCGGCGGCGCGGTGCTCTATTCGGCGGCGGGGGGGCATTTCCAGCCTTGGGCCTTCATGCATGTCGCGCGGTTTTTCGTGTTTCTTGCCATGGCCATGCTGATCGCGCGCGTGCCGCAAACATGGTTCCGCAATGCCGCGCTGCCATCTTATGCGGTGCTGTGCGTGCTGCTCGTGCTGGTCGAGCT
>CAIKKO010000440.1 GCA_903828025.1 uncultured Sphingomonadales bacterium | reverse complement strand
CGCGTGCAGCGCCAGCGCATGGTCAACGCCGCATTGGGCGACATTCCCGGCCAAAGGGTTCATGCCCTTGCCATCAAGGCCCGCGCGCCCGGCGAATAGCGCCGAGCCTGCCCGGCCGGAAGGAACTGACATGTTCGAAGCGTTTTCTTGGGTTACAACGGTCGCCGTGGTGCTGTTTCTGGTGCTGGCGCTGCAGTCGTTCGGCATCAATCAGGAGTATCAGCGCGGGGTCGTGTTCCGCCTTGGCCGGTTGGTCGAAACCAAAGGGCCCGGCTGGTTCTGGCTGATCCCGCTGGTCGAACGCGTGGTCAAGATCGACCAGCGCGTGATCACTTTCGCGCTCGCCACGCAGGAAACCGTGACGCGCGACGGCGTGGCGGTGAAGATCAACGCGGTGCTGTGGTTCCGTGCGGTCGATGCGGCCAAAGTCGTCACCACCGTGGAGAACTGGACCAGCGCGGTCATTCAGGCGGCCGAGACGGGTCTGCGCGATGCCATCGGCCAGAGCGAGTTGGACCTCATCCTCAAGGACCGCACCTCGATCAACAAGCGCCTGCTCGAACTGCTCGACCAAACCGTGCGTCAGTGGGGCGTGACGGTCGATGCGGTGGAGATCAAAGATCTCGACATTCCCGAGCAGATGCAGCGCGCCATCGCGCGTGAGGCCGAGGCGATCCGCGAGAAGCGCGCGCGCATCATCAAGGCCGAGGGCGAATTCGAAGCCTCGCAGAAACTGGCGCAGGCTGCGCGCACGATCGGCGAAGTGCCCGGCGCGCTCGAACTGCGCCGCTTGCAGACCCTGAGTGAAATCGGCGTGGAGCATAACTCAACGATTGTCGCGATGTTCCCCACTGAACTGCTCGAAGCGGCGCAGCGGTTGGGCCGGGGCATGGAGTAAAACCCTTATGGACGAGCCGATCATGCAGACTTTGACGCCTGTGACCCACGATCTTGGCGGGTTTCAGGTGCGGCGCGTGCTGCCAAGCCCGGCGCGCACGATGGTCGGCCCGTTCATTTTCGTCGACCAGTTCGGCCCGGCGGTGCTGCCGGCAGGCACGGCAATGGATGTGCGGCCGCACCCGCATATCAATCTCGCCACTGTCACCTGGTTGTTCGGCGGAAAGTATGCGGGCGCAATCGACCACCGCGACAGCACCGGCAGCTTCACCACGATCCGGCCCGGCCAAGTCAACCTGATGACTGCCGGGCGCGGCATCGTTCATTCCGAGCGCGGCCCGGCAGCAGAGCGCGCGGCGGGCCCCAAGCTCTATGGCATGCAGACCTGGCTCGCGCTGCCCGACGGGCGCGAGGAGATCGACCCGGCGTTCGAGCAGCAGGTGAGCCTTCCGCTGATCGAGGACAATGGCGCGATGGCGCGGGTGATCATGGGCACGCTCTGGGGCGAGACTGCGCCGACCACGCAGCACAGCCAGACGATCTATGCGGAAATCCTGCTGGCCCCCGGCGGTACGATCCCCGTCGATGTGTCCGCCGACGAGCGCGCGGTGATGCTGGTGGGCGGCGAAGCGAGCGTCGATGGCATGGCGCTCGATCTCTATAATCTGGCCGTGCTGGCACCTGGCGCGGCGATGAAGCTGACTTCGGCAGGCGGCGGGCGAGTCATGCTGCTGGGCGGCGAGGCCTTTACCAGCAAGCGCCACGTCTGGTGGAATTTCGTCAGCTCCAGCCGCGAGCGGATCACGCAGGCCAAGCACGACTGGGAT
>CAIKKO010000439.1 GCA_903828025.1 uncultured Sphingomonadales bacterium | reverse complement strand
GCAGCTAGGCTGAATTGGCCCTGCGTGCGCATCAATCTCGACAGCCACATCAGCCGTATCGACCTCATCGGCAAAGACGCGATCGTGCTCAAGGACGGCAAGCAGATCACCGAATTCCGCGAAGGCCTGCTGCCCTGGGCGCTGCAGACGCCGACGGCGCTGGTGTTCGACGAATACGACGCGGGCCGCCCGGATGTGATGTTCGTGATCCAGCGCGTGCTGGAAACCGAAGGCAAGCTCACCTTGCTCGATCAGAACCGCGTGATCCGCCCCAACCCGTGGTTCCGCCTGTTCGCCACCGCCAACACGGTGGGTCTGGGCGATACCAGCGGGCTTTATCATGGCACGCAGGCGATCAACCAGGGCCAGATGGACCGCTGGAACATCGTCGTCGGGCTGAACTATCTGCCCGGGCCAGTTGAAGTGCAGATCGTCACCAGCAAAGTGCCGGGGCTCGATGCCAAGACCGCTGCCGACATGGTCCGCGTCGCCGACCTTTCGCGCAAGGGCTTCATCAACGGCGATATCTCGACCGTGATGAGCCCGCGCACGGTGATCAGCTGGGCGCAGAACACCGCGATCTTCGGCGACACCGGCTTCGCCTTCCGCCTCTCGTTCCTCAACAAGTGCGACGAGACCGAGCGGGTGCTGGTGGCCGAATACTACCAGCGCGTGTTCGGCAAGGACTTGCCGGAGAGCGTGGTGGGGAAGGTTTGAGGCTGGCACGGCTCTTCATCTCGGCGGCTGTGATGGTTACGGCCGGAGGAGCTGCGTTTGGGCAATCTGCCGCCCCAAAGGTTCTTGCGTCACCGCCAAGCGCTGCGGGATCGGTTCCGGTGTCTGATCCCACACTGGTTAAGGTGAAGCCCAAGTTTTTGAGCGGTGATCGCGCGGATTTGCCCGCAGAAGCCAAAGCTTTGGGCCACCACGGCACGGCAGTGGTTGAATTTGTAATCGATACCGACGGAACCGTGACTTCTGCAACGATCAGGACCTCGACGGGTTCGCCCATTCTCGACGAAGCAGCCCTGACTAAGGCTAGGATCGCACGGTTCACGCCAGCGCGCGACAGTAGCGGCAACGCCATTCCGCTCAAATTCGTGACAGGCTACGAATTCTACCAGTCAAAATCGAATGTACCCGGCGGCGGGCTGGTGGACTACACGTGCGATGCTTTCACCCGTGAAATGGATTGGTGGGACGCGCAGCACCCCGATCGAACCAAGAAGGACGGCAGGGATCAACTTGAGACGATGCTGGTCGGTTTCAGGCTGATGTTCCAACCAGGCGGAGCATTTGCAGGCGGGGTCGAAGGTGTGCGCAAAAAGAGCGCCGAGCACGACGTTGCATGGGCAGCAGTTCGCAAGGAATGTCGCACCAATCCTGCGGACTTGTTTATTGACCACTTCGACCTGACGGAAACGTTGATTCGGCTCTCCAAGCTGGCGGCGGTGCAAAGAAACTGAGGTGTTTGAGTGCACTCCCGGGAAGGTGATGCCCCCCCCGGGACGATGCCCTTCTGCACTATCACCCCCAGGGCGTAATGAGATACTTCTCCCCTGTCCGCCGCGCATTGTATTCCAGCACCGCCTCGCGGGTTAGCGCCTGCTGCAAGGTCACGCGCGCCTTGTAGTGGCTGGCGAACGTCGTGGTCAGTTCGTCGCGCACGCGCTGGCGCAGGCGTTCCACGTCGGCGGCGGGCAGCGTCTGCATGAACGGGAACAGCAGGAAGCCCGAAACGTCCCAGGTAAAGCCGAAATTGCGCGCCAGCACCGTGGGGCCAAGATCGAGCGCGCCGTAGATATAGAGCTGCTTGGGGCTGTTCGAGCCATAGCGGCTATAGGCCGCGCCGGTGTTCGCCACTTGCTCCATCGCCGAAAGGATCGTGCTGCCCAGTTTGCCGCCGCCGATGGCATCGAACGCCATGGTCGCGCCGGTAGCCTTGAGCGCGGCGATCAGGTCCTCGAAGAAGCTCTCGGTGGTGCTGTCGATCACATATTCCGCGCCGATGCCCTTGAGCAGCGCGACCTGCTCGGCCGAGCGCACGATGTTGACGAGCGGCACGCCATCCGCCTGACAGATCTTCACCAGCATCTGCCCGAGGTTCGAGGCGGCGGCCTGCATCGCGCTGCATGAGGGCGCGAGTGCCGAAGAAGGCGCATCG
>CAIKKO010000438.1 GCA_903828025.1 uncultured Sphingomonadales bacterium | reverse complement strand
TCCTCGAACGCCAGCTTGGTGCCCGAACCGATCGAATAGTGCGCGGTGTGCGCCGCATCGCCGAGCAGGATCAGGTTGCCATCGTACCACTGGTGGCACAGCACACGCGGGAAATTGATCCACGCCGAGCCGCGAATGTGCCCGGCATTGGTCATCAGCGAGTGGCCGCCGAGGTGATCGGCAAAGATCGCCTCGCAGGTCCGGCAGGTTTCTTCCTGGCTCATCTCGCCAAAGCCCCACGCCGCGAAGGTATCGGGCTGGCATTCGACGATGAACGTGGAGGTGTTCGCATCGAACTTGTAGGCATGGGCCCAGACCCAGCCGTGCTGCGTTTCCACGAAGATGAACTTGAACGCATCGAACAGCTGGTGCGTGCCCAGCCACACGAACTTGTTCGGCCGCAGGTCGATATCGACCTTGAACGTCTCCTCGCGCGCGGCGCGGATGCGGCTGTTGAGGCCGTCGCTGGCAATGACGAGATCGAAGTCCTTGTAGGCCTCCAGCGTGGGATCGACCTCGACCTCGAAGTGCTGGATAATGCCGAGCTCGGCGCAGCGGTCCTGCAGGATGTTGAGCAGGCGCTTGCGGCCGATGCCGATGAAACCGTGGCCGGTGGAGGTGACTTTAGCGGCGTTCACATGGACGTCGATATCGTCCCAATGCGTGAGTTCGGCTTCCATCGTGGCGGCGCTGGTCGGATCATTGGCCCGCAAGTTGGCCATGGTCTGGTCGGAAAAGACCACCCCCCAGCCAAACGTATCGCCCGGCTTGTTGCGCTCGAAGATCTCGATCTGCGCATCGTGCTGGCGCAGCTTCATGGAGATGGCGAAATAGAGCCCTGCGGGACCACCGCCGACACTGGCAATCCTCATCGCACTTTATCCCTTGCTGGTTCCGCCGGAACACCTGACAGGTTTCGGGCTGGACTGAAGTTTCAAGCTTAAAATATCTCGATGTCAAGCATGGGCTGAACATCGTGGCCGATTGGGCAGGGAACGCACCAGGTCCGGGCGCAATGACCGGCGTGTGGGCCCTTTCCCCAATTGTTTTAGGCTTAAACTAAATGCGCCCCACTGGCAAGGCGCGAAGCATCACACCGCCAGCACATCGGCGAGGATGGCTTCGATATCTGCTTCGGAAACCCGGATTTCCGCGAGCATGCCTTCGGGCGGACTCGCCCCGCCCTGCACTGCGCTGCGCGATGCCGAAATGGCAGCGATAACGCGCCCATCGGGGCTACGGACCGGCACGGCGAGGCACTGTAATCCTTCGGCAATCTCGCCGTCGTCGATGGCGTAACCCGCTTCGCGCACGTGCGCCAGTTCGCGGCGCAGCGCCCCCGGCGCGGTGATCGTCCGGGCGGTGAGCGCCGGAAACGGGCCGGTCGCGAGATAGGCCTCGCGGTCGCTTTCGGGCAGCCATGCCAGCAGCACTTTGCCGATCCCGGAGCAATAGGCCTCAAGCTGCATGCCAACCCGCGTAAACAGATCGCCCGCGCCCGCGCCCGTCTTGATGCGGTAGGTCACCATATCGCCTTCAAGCGTGCCGAGCTGGGCGACGCAGCGCAAATTGCCCGCCAGCCGGTGCAGCACCGGGGCCGCGCAATTGGCAATGACCTGCTTTTCATCGAGCTCGCCGAGCAGGCGCAGCAGGCGCGGGCCCGCGACGTGAAACCCCGCCCCCTGACGCGCCAGATAACCATCCGCGATCAGCGACGCCACCTGCCGGTGCGCGGTCGCGACCGGCACGCCCAGATCGCGCGCGATGGAGGCTATGCTGCGCGATGCCCCCTCGGCGATGACCGCCTCGAGCATGGCCAGCGCCCGCGACAGCGAGCTCAGCAACGGGGTTCCAGTTCTCATGATGCGAGATGATAGGGCCGCAAACCGGTGGCACAAGGGCCAAACTGCGGGTATCCCTGACCGCCAGCAGGAGAGCATAGCATGACCACCGCCCACGACGATCTCGCCCGCCGCTTGCGTGACGCCTATACCGGCGGCGCGGTGCCGCCGCTGCGCGATGGGCTGGAGCCAACTGACGCCGCCGGGGCCTATGCCGTGCAGGACATCAACACGCGGCTGTGGCAGGCGCAAGGCCGCCGCATCGTGGGCCGCAAGGCCGGGCTCACGGCCAAGGCCGTGCAAGTGCAGCTCGGCGTCGATCAGCCGGACTTCGGCGCACTGTTTGACGATATGCGCGTGGCCGATGGCGGCACGCTCGATCCGGCGAAGTGCCTCCAGCCCAAGGCCGAGGCGGAAATCGCCTTCGTGCTGGCCGCCGATCTGCCCGATCCGGACACGACTGCCGATCAAGTCGCCGCTGCGGTCGCCACCGTTCATGCCGCCATCGAAATCGTCGACAGCCGCATCGCCGATTGGAAGATCACGTTCGCCGATACTGTCGCCGACAACGGCTCGTCCGCGTTTTTCGTGCTGGCCGGTGAAGGTCTGCCGCTGGCCGGACTCGACCTGATCGGCGCGCCGATGGAAATGACCGTGAACGGCACGGTCGCCTCGACCGGTGTGGGCGCTGCCGCGCTGGGCAATCCGCTCGAAGCCGCCGCATGGCTCGCGCGGACGCTGGCCGCCCGCGGCGCGCCGCTCAAGGCGGGCGACGTGCTGCTG
>CAIKKO010000437.1 GCA_903828025.1 uncultured Sphingomonadales bacterium | reverse complement strand
GCGGGGGCTGGAGGCACTGCGTTGCGATGGGCCTCGTGCAGTTCGTCTGCCAGCATCAGCGCGGCGAACAGCAGCATCCGCGGCTCGCTCTGCCCGGCGCCGGCACCCCCTCGGGCGACCCGCTCGGCGATCATGCGGCCCAGCATTTCGATGTGCGATTCCTCGCCGTCTGCCGCCGAAACGGTAAAGGGGCGGCCGCCGATCGTCAGCGTCACGTTGCTCATGCGGGCATTCCTGTGAAACGGGACCGGCCTGTGAAACGGGACCGGACCATCAGGGCAAGTTGGCCAGAAGCAGATCGAGTTGCTGGAGTTCCTGCGCCACGGTGTCCTTGAGCTTGCGGTGGCGTGTGCGCAGCGCGGCCACTTCGCCTGCAGGAGGCGCGGCCGCAACCGCCGATTCAAGCCGGGTCAGGGCCTGCTCGATCCTGTCGAGCGCCTCGTCAAGCGGAGTATCCAGAGCGCCTGTAGCCATGGGCCTTGTCGCTAGCACAAATGCCCGCGCCCGCAACCCGGAACAACCCCGCCTTTCCCCAACCTTGACGCTGTGAGGCCGCGCTCCCAAAGAGGGCTCGCACCCGAATCGGCGGTGCTCGCACGGTTTTGTGCCGCTCGAGATGGGGGTTTCTGGTCGACATGACACGTGATGTGACTGCGCTGGCGCCGATGGCGAATGCGATTCGAGCCCTTGCCATGGACGCGGTCCAGGCGGCAAATTCCGGCCATCCCGGCATGCCGATGGGCATGGCTGATGTGGCGACGGTGCTGTGGTCGCAGTTCCTCAAGTTCGATCCGGCCGCGCCGAAATGGCCGGACCGTGATCGTTTCGTGCTTTCGGCCGGGCACGGCTCGATGCTGATCTACGCAGCGCTGCACCTTTCGGGATACGCAGCGCCGACGATGGACGATATCCGCAATTTCCGCCAGATGGGCAGCCCTTGCGCCGGGCACCCGGAAAACGACATGCTGGAAGGCGTCGAATGCACCACCGGCCCGCTGGGTCAGGGCCTTGCGATGGCGGTGGGCATGGCAATGGCCGAGCGGCACCTCAACGCCACGTTCGGCGACGATCTGGTCGATCACAAGACCTGGGTGATCGCGGGTGACGGCTGCCTGATGGAAGGCGTGAACCACGAGGCCGTGGGCCTTGCGGGCACGCTGAAGCTCGGCCGGCTCAACGTGCTGTGGGACGACAACAAGATCACCATCGACGGCGACACCGCGCTGTCGACAAGCGAGGATATCCTCGCGCGCTATGATGCCAGCGGCTGGCACACCGCAAGCTGCGACGGGCATGACTTTGCCGATATCGCCCGCGCGCTGGCCGAAGCCGCTGCCGATCCGCGCCCCTCGCTGGTCGCCTGCCGCACAGTGATCGGCAAGGGCGCCCCCAACAAGCAGGGCGGGCACAGTGTCCATGGCGCGCCGCTGGGGGCCGACGAGATCGCCGCTGCGCGCGCGTTTCTGGGCTGGACCTCCGCGCCGTTCGAGGTTCCGGCGGAAACCCTCACCAACTGGCGTTCGACCGGCGAGGCGGGCAAAGCCGCGCATGCCGCGTGGACGGCCCGGTTGGAAGCATCGTCCGCTCGCGCAGACTTCGGGAGCCGCCTTGCGGGTGTGGCCGAGCTCGCCTCACCGGCGCTCGAAAGCTATATCCGGGGTCTGGTCGCCGCGCCGCAGAAAGTGGCGAGCCGCAAGGCCTCCGAAATGGCGCTGGGGCCGCTGACCGAACAGCTGCCGCAGCTTGTCGGCGGAAGCGCGGACCTCACCGGCTCGGTGTTCACGCGCACCAAGTTCACCCCGCAGTTCAGCGCGGACGCCTATGACGGCCGGCATGTCGCGTACGGCATCCGCGAGTTCGGCATGGCCGCTGCGATGAACGGGATGGCGCTGCACGGCGGCGTGGTGCCCTATGGCGGCACGTTCCTCGTGTTCTCGGACTATTGCCGCAACGCGATGCGCATGTCGGCGCTGCAACACGCGCAAGTCGTCTATGTGATGACCCACGATTCGATCGGTCTGGGCGAAGACGGGCCGACGCACCAGCCGGTCGAGCATGTCATGTCGCTGCGGCTGATTCCGAACCTCAACGTCTATCGTCCGGCCGATGTGATCGAGACGGCTGAGTGCTGGGCGCTGGCACTCGAGACCACGCATACGCCCTCGGTGCTGTCGCTCTCGCGGCAGAACCTGCCGCAGCTGCGCGGGGCCGGGGATGAAAGCTGGACCCGCGAGACCAATCGCTCGGCCAAGGGCGCCTACCGCCTCGTGGCCGCGAGCGCGCCGCGCAAGGTCGTGGTCATGGCGAGCGGTTCGGAAGTGATGCTGGCGGTCGATGTGGCCAAGGCGCTCGAAGCGCAGGGCATTGGCGCGGACGTGGTTTCGGTGCCGTGCTGGGAACTGTTCGACGCGCAGGACGCGGCTTACCGTGCAGACATTCTGCCGTCTGATGTGCTCAAGGTCTCGATCGAGGCGGGGGTCACCACCGGCTGGCAGAAGTATGTCGGTGACGGGATCACTGTGGGCATCGACAGCTTCGGCGCGTCCGCCCCGGCGAACGTGCTCTATGACCACTTCGGCCTGACCGCCGACAAGATCCTGCCGCGCGTTCTCGCCCGGCTTTCCTAAGCAGTAGATTTCAGGAGAACACTATCATGGCGACCAAGGTTGCGATCAACGGTTTCGGGCGCATCGGGCGCAATGTGGCGCGTGCCATTCTCGAACGGCCCGATTGCGGGCTTGAGCTCGTTTCGATCAACGACCTCGCCAGCGCCAAGGACAACGCGCTGCTGTTCAAGCGTGACAGCGTGCACGGGGCCTACAAGGGTTCGGTCGCAGTCGATGGCACCGATCTCGTCATCGACGGCAAGCGCATTGCAGTGACCGCCGAGCGCGATCCCGCGAACCTGCCGCACGCTGCGCAAGGCATCGACATCGTGCTGGAATGCACCGGTTTCTTCACCGACCGCGCCTCGTGCGAGAAGCACATTGCGGCGGGTGCCAAGAAAGTGCTGATTTCGGCACCGGGCAAGAACGTCGATCTTACGGTCGTTTACGGCGTGAACCACGACAAGCTGACCGCCGAGCACACCATCGTCTCGAACGCCTCGTGCACCACCAATTGCCTCGCGCCGTTCGCCAAAGTGCTCAACGATGCCATCGGCATCGAGCGCGGGCTGATGACGACGATCCACGCCTATACCAACGACCAGAAGATCCTCGACCAGATCCACAGCGATCCGCGCCGCGCGCGCGCTGCGGCGATGAGCATGATCCCGACCACCACCGGCGCTGCCCGCGCGGTGGGCGAAGTGCTGCCCGAACTGAAGGGCAAGCTCGACGGCTCGGCGATCCGCGTGCCGACCCCCAATGTCTCGGTGGTCGATCTCACCTTCCAGCCCGCGCGCGACACGACCAAGGACGAAGTCAACGCGCTGCTCAAGGCGGCGGCGGAAGGCCCGCTCAAGGGCGTGCTGGGCTTCAGCGACGAGCCGCTGGTCTCGATCGACTACAACCACGATTCGCATTCCTCGACCATCGACAGCCTCGAAACCGCGGTGATCGACGGCAAGCTGGTGCGTGTGCTCTCGTGGTACGACAACGAATGGGGCTTCTCGAACCGCATGGTCGATACGGCCGGCGTGATGGGCGGCCTGCTCTGAGCCGATGACGATGCCGGTTTCCGGGGGCGCGGCGGGACAGCTTGCCGGAATCGCTCGGCACAAGGTGTCCCGTGGCCCGATGGAAACCTTGCAGCGCGCGCGCGTCACCCCGGACATGGGGCTGGAGGGCGATTGCCGAGGGCCGGTGCCTTCGGGCAAGAAAGGCAACCGCCAGATCACGGTGATCGAGGCGGAAAACTGGGCCTTGGCGCTGCAAGAGCTGGGCGGTGATGCGGATGGGCTGGTCTGGTCCGACCGGCGCGCCAATCTGCTGGTTTCGGGTATTCGCCTGCCGCGCCAGCCGGGAGCGGTGATTGCGATTGGCGCAGGGCTGCGCATCGAAGTACGCTGCGAATGCGATCCATGCAGCCGCATGGATGCGCTGCGCGAAGGCTTGCGGGCCGAGCTGACGCCGGACTGGCGCGGCGGGGTCTGCGGCCGGGTGCTGAGCGAAGGCGAAATCGCCGTGGGCGATGAAGTGAGGATCGAGCAATGAGCGCTTTCAAGACCCTTGATGACCTCGGTGATGTGCGCGGCAAAGTCGTGCTGTTGCGCTTGGACCTCAATCTGCCGATGCAGGACGGGGCGGTGACCGACGACACCCGCGTGCGCGCGGCCAGGCCGACCATTCTCGAACTTTCCGATGCCGGGGCCAAAGTCCTGCTGCTCGCGCACTTCGGCCGTCCCAAGGGCGAGCGCGTTTCGACCCAGTCGCTGTCGATGGTGGTCGGCGCGGTCGAGCAAGTGCTGGGCCGCGAGGTCATGTTCGTGTCCGAGATCGCCGGGCCGGTGGTGGCGCAAGTGGTCGGCATCCTGCCCGAGGGCGGGATCGCGCTTCTGGAAAACACCCGGTTCTGGAAGGGCGAGGAAAAGAACGATCCCGAACTCGCCAAGGCGATTGCGGCCAACGCCGATATCTATGTGAACGACGCCTTTTCCGCTGCGCACCGCGCGCATGCGACAACCGAGGGGCTGGCGCATCTGCTGCCGTCCTATGCCGGGCGCTCGATGCAGGCCGAACTGGAGGCGCTGGGCAAGGCGCTCGATCATCCCGAGCATCCTGTGGCCGCCGTGGTCGGCGGGGCCAAGGTTTCCTCGAAGCTCGACGTGCTGCGCCATCTGGTCGGCAAAGTCGATCATCTGATCATCGGCGGCGGCATGGCCAACACCTTCCTTGCGGCGCGGGGTGTGGATGTCGGCAAGTCGCTGTGCGAGCACGATCTGGCCGCGACGGCGGAGGAAATCCTCACCGCAGCGGATGCAGCCAGCTGCACGGTGCATTTGCCGTATGATGTGGTGGTGTCGAAAGAATTCGCCGCCAACCCGCCCAGCTTGCGCACCTGCAACGTGCACGAAGTCGCGGCGGATGAAATGATCCTTGATGTCGGTCCAGCTGCGACCGAGGCGCTCGCCGATGTGCTCAAGGTCTGCAAGACGCTGGTGTGGAACGGGCCGATGGGCGCGTTTGAAACGTCCCCGTTCGATACCGCAACCGTCGCGCTGGCGCGCACGGCGGCGGCACTGACCCGCGAAGGTTCGCTGGTTTCGGTGGCCGGCGGCGGCGATACCGTCGCGGCGCTGAGCCATGCCGGCGCGGCGCAAGACTTCACCTATGTCTCGACCGCAGGCGGGGCCTTCCTTGAATGGATGGAAGGCCGCGAATTGCCGGGTGTTGCTGCACTGCAGCGTTGAATTTCGGCTGAGATGCGAAATTAATCGCCTGACATCGCGCTGCTATATTGCAGTGCGAAGAGCGGCTGACTATGAGCGCCGTGCATTCGAATGCACGACCAGAGGGGCTCCCATGCACTACGCGGACATGATGGCGAAAATTGCGGCCGGTGACGGCTTTATCGCGGCGCTGGACCAGAGCGGCGGGTCGACCCCCAAGGCGCTCAAGGGCTACGGCGTGGAAGAAGGCGCGTGGGGCTCGGACGAGGAAATGTTCGGCCTGATCCACGATATGCGCTGCCGCATCATCCGTTCGGGTGCGTTTTCGGGCGAGAAAGTCATCGGCGCGATCCTGTTCGAGCGCACCATGAACGGGGACGTCGACGGCGTGCCGGTGCCGACCGCGCTGATCGAGCAGGGCGTGGTGCCGTTCCTCAAGATCGACCAGGGGCTTGAGGCCGAGGCGGACGGCGTGCAGCTGATGAAGCCGATCAAGGGCCTTGGCGAACTGCTGACCCATGCCAAGTCGCTCGGCGTGTTCGGCACCAAGGAGCGCTCGGTGATCCATTCCGCCAGCCGCACCGGCATTGCTGCCGTGGTTGCGCAGCAGTTCGAACTCGGCGCTGAAGTGCTCGCCCACGGGCTGATGCCGATCATCGAACCCGAAGTGAACATCAAGAGCGAGACGCGCGCCGAATGCGACGCGATCCTGCTCGACGAACTGACCAAGGCGCTGGATGCGCTGCCTGAGGGCACCAAGGTCATGCTCAAGCTTTCGCTGCCGGTCGAGTCCGGCCTGTTCGCGCCGCTGACCGCGCACCCGGCGGTGCTGCGCGTGGTCGCGCTTTCGGGCGGCTTCAGCCGGGGCGATGCCTGTGTCGAGCTCGCCAAGAACCACGGCATCATCGCCAGCTTCAGCCGCGCGCTGCTGGAAGACTTGCGCCACCAGATGAGCGACGACGAGTTCGACGCGGCGCTGGGCACGGCGATTGCCGAGATCCACCACGGCTCGACCGTGAAGTTCAGCGCCTGAAAACTCTGAGCGCATTTGCGCTGCGAGCGCGTGCGGGCTAGGGGCAGGCGATGCCTGATCCTTCCTGCCAGCTCTACCTGATCTCGCCGCTCGATGTGGGCGGCGGGTTTGCTGATCGGCTCGCCCGCGCGCTCGATGCGGGCGAGATCGCTGCGTTCCAGTTCCGCGTGAAGGACGTGCCCGAGCACGATGCTGCGCGGCTTGCCGAGCCGCTCCAACGTATCTGTGCCGACCGCGAGGTGGCCTTCATCATCAACGACTCCGTCGGCCTGGCCAAGCGGCTCGGTGCGGACGGGGTGCATCTCGGGCAGGATGACGGCAGTGTCGCCGATGCCCGCGCGCGGCTGGGGCGCGAGGCGCAGATCGGCGTGACGTGCCACGCCAGCCGCCATCTCGCGATGGAAGCAGGCGAGGCAGGGGCCGACTATGTCGCGTTCGGGGCGTTTTTCCCGAGCTCCACCAAGGACACGCGCCATGTCGCAGGGCCCGATTTGCTGCAATGGTGGTCGATGCTGTTCGAGCTGCCGTGCGTGGCCATTGGCGGGATCACGCCGACGAACTGCGCGCCGCTGGTTGCAGCAGGCGCGGATTTCCTCGCTGTGAGCCATGCCGTGTGGGGCGGGGACGAAGCGGCGGCGGTTCAGGCGTTCACCGCAGCGATCAACGCGGGCCTGGCCGAGCGTTAGGGCGCGCTGGCCGCGTCACCAAAATCATCGCGCACCGCGCCCGCGCGCACGCAGCGCAGGGGTTCACGCTGGCCATCGGGGCCGAGCCGGACCAGCATCGCGCCGCCGACTTTGGTGAACCGCTGCCCGGCAAACGGGCCCGAGGTCATGGTGAAGCGATCGCCCAGCAGCAGATAGGCACCGCGCCCGCCGCTCGCCGCGATATAGCTGGAATCGGGGACAATGCTGAAATTGCCCGCAGGCTGGGGTGTCGGCGGGGTCGAAGCGTCGCCCGGCAGCTCGCACGTCCAGCGGCCCTGACTGATCGTCCACATCGCGCCGCCGGGGGCAGCGGCGGCGGGGGCGGCCAGAATGAGGGCGCAGGGGAGGGCAAGAGCGAGGCGCATAGTCATGGCGTGCGGGCTAGCATGCGACAGCGGCTTGAAGCAATCGCCGCTTGGCGCTAAGGCGCGCGCTCTTTCTCCTTGGCATCCCCATCAATCAGGGCTCTTTCCATCATGAAGATCAGCGGCGTGGACATCCGTCCGGGCAATATCCTGGAATACGAAAAGGGCATCTGGAAAGTTGCCAAGACCCAGCACACGCAGCCTGGCAAGGGCGGCGCGTTCATGCAGGTCGAGATGAAGAACCTCATCGACGGCCGCAAGACCAACGTGCGCTTCCGCAGCCAGGATACCATCGAGCGCGTGCGGCTCGACACCAAGGATTTCCAGTTCCTCTACAAGGAAGGCGACGACCTGATCTTCATGGACGTGGAAACCTACGACCAGATCACGCTGCCCGCCGACCTGATTGGCGAAGCGGTCGCCTTCCTGACCGACGGCATGACCGTGCTGCTCGAAATGTATGACGAACGCCCGATCTCGGTGCAGCTGCCCGAACAGGTCGAGGCGACGATCGTGGAGGCCGATGCGGTGGTGAAGGGGCAGACCGCCTCCTCCAGCTTCAAGCCCGCGATTCTCGACAACGGCGTGCGCGTGATGGTGCCGCCGTTCATCGCCAGCGGCACGCGGATCGTGGTGGACGTTTACGAGCGCACCTACGTCGGCAAGGTGGGCTGACCCGGCATGGCGGCAATGTCCGGTCTGATGCGGGTGATGGAGAAAGCGGCCCGCAAGGCCGGCCAGCGCCTGCGCCGCGATTTCGGTGAGGTCGAGCACCTCCAGGTGAGCCGCAAGGGCCCTGCGGATTTCGTCTCGAAGGCCGATCAGGCCGCCGAGCGCACGCTGTGGGACGAGCTGCGCGCGGCGCGTCCGGGCTGGGGCTTTGAGCTCGAGGAAGGCGGCCGGATCGAAGGCGAGTCGGGCAAACCGCGCTTCATTATCGATCCGCTCGATGGCACCAGCAACTTCCTCCACGGCATCCCGCACTTCGCGATCTCGATCGCGGTGCAGGAGCCGGCGCTGGACGGGAAGGGCCCCGATGGATCGGGCTGGGGCGATGTTACCGCCGGGATTGTGTACCAGCCGATCACCGACGAGAGCTTCTGGGCCGAAAAGAACAGCGGCGCATGGCTGCAGGACCGGCGCTTGCGCGTTTCCGCGCGGCGCAATCTGGACGAGGCGCTGATCGCCACCGGCATCCCGTTCTCGGGCCGGGGTGACATGGGCGAGTGGACGCGAATCTACCACGAACTCGGCCCGCGCGTGGCGGGCATTCGCCGCTTCGGCTCAGCCGCGCTCGATCTCGCGTGGGTTGCTGCGGGCCGGTACGACGGGTTCTGGGAAAGCGCGTTGCAGCCATGGGATACGGCGGCAGGCTGCCTGCTGGTGCGCGAGGCGGGCGGGTTCGTGTCCGACTATCGCGGCCGCTCGCTGCCGATCTGCGACGAGACCGTGCTGGCGGGCAACGATGCGCTGCATTCGAAGCTGCACAAGATGCTGGCAGGCGCAATTCGCGTACCCAACGCCAAAGCTTGAAACGCTGCGCGTGGGCGGCTATCGCGACCTCCGCTAAAGCGCGTGCCCCTGTGGTGGAATGGTAGACGCGACCGACTCAAAATCGGTTATCGAGAGATGTGCCAGTTCGAGTCTGGCCAGGGGCACCATATTCCGATTTTGGCCATTGGCGG
Organism: uncultured Sphingomonadales bacterium; assembly: GCA_903828025.1. GTDB lineage: Bacteria > Pseudomonadota > Alphaproteobacteria > Sphingomonadales > Sphingomonadaceae > Novosphingobium. Next base: position 205 of record CAIKKO010000437.1, on the reverse strand, counting down.
CGCTTGCGTTCCCGCTATGTTCGCGTTAGATCGCGGGTATGGTCAAGCCCAAACGCCGATATGTCTGTCAGGCCTGCGGGGGTGTCTCGCTGCGCTGGCAGGGGCAATGCCCCGATTGCGCCGAATGGAGCACTTTGCAGGAAGACGCGCCGGAGACGGTGTTTTCCTCCAAGCACGATCTTTCGAGCGGCGGGCGGCCAGTCGC
>CAIKKO010000436.1 GCA_903828025.1 uncultured Sphingomonadales bacterium | reverse complement strand
TGCTTGAGGCTGAGGTGCTCGTTCGGCACGACCAGCTGCGGATCGAACAGCAGCTTCTCGCCCAGCCCATCACACGCCGGGCATGCGCCTTGCGGGGCGTTGAAGCTGAACAGGCGCGGTTCGATGGACTCGATGGTGAAGCCGCTGACGGGGCAGGCGAATTTCTCGCTGAACACGATGCGGTTGGCAGCGATGCCGGTTTTTTTCATGCCCTTGCTCCCCTCCCGCTTGCGGGAGGGGTTGGGGGTGGGCGGTTCAGGCGCGGCGTCTGGCGTGCCCACCCCTAGCCCCTCCGGCGCGCGGGAGGGGGACTGGTCGCTCACCGCCTCCACCGTCGTATCCGCCAGATCGAAATAGACCGTGCCATCCGCCAGCTTGAGCGCCTGCTCGAAGCTGTCCGCCAGCCGGGTGCGGAAGCCGTCATCGCCTTGTTTCACCGCGATGCGGTCGACCACCACTTCGATATCGTGCTTCAGCTTCTTGTCGAGCGCGGGGGCGTCTTCGATGGCGAGCATTTCGCCGTTGATGCGCACGCGGGTGTAGCCCGCGCGCTGCCATTCGGCGAGCTCCTTGCGGTACTCCCCCTTGCGCCCGCGCACGACCGGGGCGAGCAGATAGGCCCGCGTTCCCTCGGGCAGCGCGAGCACGCGGTCGACCATCTGGCTGACCGTCTGCGCCGCAATCGGCAGGCTGGTGGCGGGCGAATAGGGCACGCCCACGCGCGCCCAGAGCAGGCGCATGTAATCGTAGATCTCGGTCACCGTCGCCACGGTGGAGCGCGGATTGCGGCTGGTGGTCTTCTGCTCGATGCTGATGGCCGGCGAGAGCCCGTCGATATGCTCGACATCGGGCTTCTGCATCATCTCCAGAAACTGGCGCGCATAAGCCGAAAGACTCTCGACATAGCGGCGCTGCCCTTCGGCATAGATCGTATCGAACGCGAGGCTCGATTTGCCCGAGCCCGAGAGCCCGGTGATGACGATCAGGCTATCGCGCGGGAGATCAATGTCGATCCCCTTGAGATTGTGCTCGCGCGCGCCCCGGATTGAGATGGTGTTGAGAGACATAAGCGCAGTCTGTTCCAGATTTGTTCGATTCCGGCAAGAGGCGCGCGGATGGTTTCCTCAGGTGTAGGGCGCGCCCGCGAATGACAAGGGGCCGAGAGGGAAACAGGCCGGAAAGGAGGACGATGCGAGGGGCATCCCCCTCGCGCTCCCGGGAGTTTGGCCCGGGAGTTTGGTGGGTTGGCAAAGCGTTGCGGATAATGGCAAAGATGCGAGCGAAGGAATTCGCATGAGCCGCCAACTAATCAACGAATATCGCGCCGAACTGGACCGGCTGCGCGCCGTATCGGGCAGCAGGCGCGAGAGCGTGTTGCGCGAGGCGTTCAAGGATCTGCTCAAGCGCTGGGGCCGCAGCCACGACCTGCAATTCGTGCCCGAGCACGATATCGTGACCGCGCAGAAAAACCGCATCTATGTCGACGGGGCATTGCTCCATGCGCTGCGGGTGCCGTTCGGATACTGGGAAGCCAAGGACGCCGACGACGACCTTGATGCGGAAATGGCCGCGAAGTTCCGCAAGGGCTACCCGAACGACAACATCATCTTTTCGGACGACCACACCGCCGTGCTGGTGCAGGACGGCCACGAGCAGATGCGCGTGGCGATGGACGACACCGAGGCGCTGCTCCCGCTGCTCACGCGGTTCTTTGCGCACGAGCGGCAGGAAATCGCCGATTTCAACAAGGCGGTGAAGCAGTTTGCGGCAGACCTCCCCGCCGTACTGGAAGCGCTGCGCACGATCATTGCCGACAAGCGCAAGGCATCGAAGGACTTTGCCAAGGCCGTAGCCGCATTCCTGAAACATGCGCAGGACGCGATCAACCCGGCGGTGAGCGCGGATGACGTGCAGGAAATGCTGATCCAGCACATCCTGACCGAGGACATCTTCGCCAAAGTGTTCGACAACCCCGATTTCCACCGGCAGAACAACATCGCCAGCGAGCTTTACAAGCTGGAGGACAAGCTGTTTGCGCAGGGCGAGAAATCGACCCTGCTGCGCGCACTGGCCCCCTATTATTCCGGCATCGCGGCGACGGCGGCGGTGATC
>CAIKKO010000435.1 GCA_903828025.1 uncultured Sphingomonadales bacterium | reverse complement strand
TGATCGCCGCCGGATCGAATACCGGCTCACCCCCAAGGGGTATGACCTGCTGCCTGCCATGCTGGCGCTGCGCCAGTGGGGCGAGAAGTGGGAAATGACCGCACCGGCCAACCCGGTGCTGTGCGATGGCCGCGATGGCCTGCCGATCGCGCCGATCGCGATCCTTTCGCACGATGGCCGCGTGCTCGAAGGGTCTGACCTGACGTGGCGCGAATGGCGCGATGTCGAGGCGGCGGAGAAGCAGAAGCTGGCGCAAAACGCCCGCTGATACCTGCTCTTAAATCACCGAAAAAAGACAGGGCCGCCAGATATCATGCGAGCACGGGACGAAGGCAGCATGACGGGTTGACGACCCTGTGACGCGCGCAGCCGGGGGACTGGAACCCGCTGCACCTCACGTTTCGGTACCGATCAGCGGCTCACCATCTTGACGCTGGCGATGCTGGCCACCTGCCGATGGGCCGATTGCAGCGCGCTGCGATAGCAGCGGCGCGCTTCCATCGCCTCGTTCAGCGGATGCGAGCCATAGTTGGATTCGCACACGGTGCTGGCGGCATGGCGCAGCCGGGATTCGAGGCGGGCCTGATCCCGGGCGGTCGACAGATCGAGGTCTGCATACGAGACCAGATGCTGGGCCGGCTGGTCGGCCGCAGATTGCGCCGCAGCGGGCTGGGTCGAGAGCGCCAGGCCGGCAAGGCTCGCAGCGATTGCTGCGGTGGTCAGAGACTTCGTGAACATGGCAGTTTCCTTCGCTTGGGTTGCACAGTCGCCAGACCGTCCGGAGAGGCAGTTCGGCGGGTCGCGTCGGTTGGCCGGGCTGGTTTCGGGTAGGAGCCTTGCCGCCGCCGCATGCCTATTCTGCTAGGCGATTCGTCGGGGGCACGCGCGCCGGGCTCGACCGATCCGCCGGGCTTGCCGACAAACCGCGCGGGCGTCCGACAAACTGCCGATCCGGGTCCACGAGCGACACGGCCTGGTTGGCGGGGTGCCGCGTTCCTGCGGGTGACAGCGCGCGGCCCGCCGCCTATCGTCAACCGGCCATGGCGATTCTGATTATCTTCCTGCTCGGCGTCGGCAATTTCGCGCTGCACCGGGCCATCATGGAAAGCGGCCACCCGCTGCTCGGCCAGATGCCGTGGTTCTATCACGCGCTCAGTCGGCGGCTTTCGATGGTCGTTGAATTCATGATGCTGCTGGGCGGCCTGCTGCTCGCGGCGGAAGGCGTGGCCTGGGGCCCGCTCGGCTATCTGGTCTACAGCCTGCTCAATGCGGTTTCCGCTTGGCTGATCCTGTCGGGCCGGGTCTAAAGGTCCAGACGATGACACCCGCCCGCCTGTTCCATATCAGCGATATCCACTTCGGCCTCGAAGACACCGCGGTGCTCGATTGGGTCGCGGCATGCGTGCGGAGCGAGCGGCCCGATGCCGTCGCGATCACCGGCGATCTCACGATGCGCGCCCGGCGCCGCGAATTTGCCGCCGCTGCCCGCTGGATCGGCGCGCTCGATGTTCCCGTCACGGTCGAGGTCGGCAATCACGATCTGCCCTATTTCAACCTGATCGAGCGCTTCACCGATCCCTATCGCCGGTTTCGGGCGCTGGAGTCTGCGGTCGAGCGCGCGGTCAGTCTTCCGGGTGTCGCCCTTATCCCGCTCAAGACCACGGCGCGCGCGCAGCTGCGGCTCAACTGGTCGAAGGGCCGCGTCGGGCAGAGCAGCTTGGCCGCCTGCCTCGCCGCGATCGATGCGCTGCCGCAAGGCACCCGCGCGCTGGTCGCGTGCCATCATCCGCTGGTCGAGACCGGCACGCACGGCAAGGCGCTGACGCGCGGCGGCGAACGGGCGCTCGCCGCACTGGCGCGGCGCGGCGTGCTCGCGGTGCTGTCCGGCCATGTCCACGATGCGTTCGATATCGAGCACCAGACCGCGCATGGCCCGGTGCGGATGATCGGCGCGGGCACGCTCTCGCAGCGCGTGCGCACCACCCCGGCGGGCTTCAACGAACTGACCTTCACCGATGCAGGCCTTTCGGTCAGCGTGCGGACGATGGGTGTGAAACCGCCGCAGGATGTCGCCGCCCCCGCTTGAGCGCTTGCGCAAGGCCCTGCCAATCTTGACTTTCCGCCCCTCCCGCGCCATATGGGGGAGGCTAACGTCGCCTGCGACGGAATTTCACGCGCCGGATCACGCTTCCGGGCCGAGTTTTCCCCTCTCACGCCACCAGCACCGTCCGCATCGTTTGTGGCCGTGTATCCTGTATTCGTGAAAGGAGGCTGTCATGCCCTCAGGCAACAGCAATCGTACCCATTTCCCCGCCGCTCCCGCCTGCCATCAGGTGCGCTGAAGCATGGCGAAGGAAGACGTTCTCACGCTCGACGGCCAGATCGACGAAATCCTGCCCGATGGGCGCTTTGGTGTGATGCTCGAAAACGATCATCGCATCATCGCCTATACCGCTGGCAAGATGCGCAAGTTCCGGATCCGCTCGATCGTGGGTGACCGCGTGAAAGTGGAAATGACGCCCTACGATCTCACCAAGGGCCGCATCGTTTTCCGCGAAAAGGTTGCAGGCGGCGGCGCAGGCGGGGCGTTCAAGAAGCGGCGCTAGGCCGCTTCAGCGAACCCCGCTCTTCCCCCGGCCCGGTTCTTGCGCGCAGGCCTGTCCTGCCGCGCGAACAGGCCATACCCCGACCCCGAATGGCGCGCGCAGCGCGCCCAGGACACAAATGATACTTTCACTACAAGCGAATCCGAATTTCACGATCAGCCACAGCTTCATACCCGGCCGTACGATGACCACCCCCAGCCGCGCACGGCCCATGCTTCGGGCAACGCCCCGGCGCACGTCACCGGTGCTTTCGGCGCAGGAGCTCCGGCAAATCGTACGGCAGATGGTCGACTGACCCAACCGGACTATCCGGCAGGCGGCCCCTAACACCGACGCAGGCCCGCACAGGCAAGATGGAGCAGCACAATGGCCGCCACCGACGATTTCTACCTCAAGCAGGCCGATATCTGCGGCAAGGCCGCGCTCGATACAACGCTGCCCAACTTGCGCGAAAAGTACCTGCGCTCGCAGTCCGCCTGGCAATTGCTGGCTGACCGGGAAATCGCCACCCGCGCGGCGCGCGAAGTGCGCGAGGCCGAGAAGGCCCATGCCGCCGAGGATGACCTGCTCTAGAAAAAAGGCTTGCCGGCTGCGGATCTTTCAGGCCTGCCGGCACCCGCCCTATCAGGGGCGGTGCCGACGGCTTGCCCGCGCTTACTTGGCAGCTTCGCTCGCGGCCGGAGCTGCGGCCGCATCGGCAGCAGGTGCGGCGCTGGCATCAGCGGCCGGTGCTGCAGCAGCTTCGGCAGTCGGCAACGGCGCATTGCTGCCCTTCGAGTTGAGATAGAGAATCACGTCGGCGCGCTGCTGGGCATCGCCGATGCCGGCGAACGACATCTTTGTGCCGGTTGCGAACTTGGCGGGCGAAGTCAGCCATTCATCGAGGCTGGCGAAATCCCACTTGGCGCCCTTGGCCTTGAGCGAATCGGAGAAGGCATAGCCGCCGCGGCCCGCGCCCATGGTATCACCGAGCACGGCCCAGAGGTTCGGACCGATCCCGTTGGCACCGCCCTGATCAATCGTATGGCAAGCCTTGCACTTGGCGAAAGTAGCCTCGCCCTTGGCAACATCGCCCTTGGCAAGACGCACGGCAATCGGTTCGACCGCCGCAGCGCCGCCGCCTTCGGCTTCGACGCCTTCGATCGCATAGCCCATCTTGGCAGGCCGGTTTGCCTTGTCCGCGAGGAAGTAGTGACCCGAAAGGCTCGAAAGCCCCAGCGCAACGATGCCGCCGAACAAGGTCCATCCGGCAATGGTATTGAAATTATCGGCCATTCCGCGCCCCATATGGAGATTGCGCCTGCAAAGGCGCCAAAGACGCCGTCGCTCTAGTCACGCCCCCGCGCCTGCGCAAGAGCGATTGCAGCGACTTTGCGGGCAGAATTTCAGCGTAGCCCATAGGCTTGCCATGCAAATGCGCCTTGCCGCCCCCTCCGAGCGGGCTTAAGCGCCTCGGTCCATGGCCAGCTTTCCTGCTCCCGCACTCCGCCTTGTCGCCGAAATGACCGCCGCTGCGGCCACAGATCCGGGCCGCGCTGTCGCTTTTCAGGGCGCACCGGGTGCCAATTCGCACCGTGCCGCGCTTGAAGCGCTGCCGCATTGCCTGCCGCTGCCGTGCTTTTCGTTCGAGGATGCGCTCGATGCGGTGAAAGACGGGCGCGCCGGGCAGGCGATCATCCCGATCGAGAATTCGCAGCACGGCCGCGTCGCCGATATCCACTTTCTGCTGCCCGAAAGCGATCTCGCGATTGTCGGCGAGCATTTCATGCCGATCCATGCCTGCCTGATGGGGATCGGCGCGGGGCCGTTCACCAGCGCCTACAGCCATCCGCAGGCGCTGGGCCAGTCGCGCCACTACCTTCGGACCCGCGGCATCGTGCCGATGTCCTATGCCGATACAGCGGGCGCTGCGGCCTATATCGCTGAACTCGCTGATCCGGCCGTCGCCGCCATCGCGCCGCGCATTGCCGCAGACCTTTATGGGCTCACGCTGGTCGATGAGAACATCGAGGACGCGCATGACAACATGACCCGGTTCGTGCTGCTGGCGCGCGAGCCGCTCGAACTCGGCACGATCACCGGGCCCGCCATCACCACCTTCGTGTTCGAAGTGCGCAACATTCCCGCTGCGCTCTACAAGGCACTGGGCGGGTTCGCCACGAACGGCGTGAACATGACCAAGCTCGAGAGCTACCAGCGCGGCGCGAGCTTTGCCGCCACCGCGTTCTTCGCCGATATCGTCGGCGCGCCGGGCGAGCCGCCAGTGGACCGGGCGTTCGAGGAACTGAACTTCTTCGCCAAGGACTTGCGGATTCTGGGCACATATCCGCTGGAGCGCGCGCGCGGCTGAACCTTGGGGTACGGCTGCCACTCCGGCGCGATATTCGCTTGTCGCCCGGCCAGCGCCATGCGACCAATCGTCGCTGTGGCAGGCGCACCGGGACCAGGCAGTGCAGACGCGGGCGAGCGTGCGTGGCAGGCCGCGCGCGCCATGGGCGATATCCAGTTCGCGCCGGTTCCGCCGCACAAGGTTCCGCAGACCGAAGTGCCCGAATGGCTGAAGGCGCTGTCGCGCTTCCTTGCCAAGCTGCTTGAACCGCTCGGCAGCCTGCTCGGCAGCCTGCTTGGCCGCAGCTGGAGCACCATCGAACTCCTCCTCGCCGCGCTTGCCATCGTAGGCGTACTGTGGATCGCAGGCACATTGCTGTGGCGCTGGTGGCAGGCCCGGACACCGCGAACCGCCGTGCCCGCCGCCCCGCTCATCGACCGCGCCGTGGCGCTTGCGCTGCTAGAGGATGCCGATGCGCTCGCGGCGCAGGGCCGATTCGGCGAAGCAGCTCGCCTCCTGCTCCAGCGCAGCGTGCACCATATTGCCAGCACCCGGCCCGATTGGCTCTCCCCATCGAGCACCGCGCGGGAAATCGGCGCGATTCCGGGCCTGCCCGGCAGTGCCAAGCAGGCCTTCGGCGTGATCGCGCGCGAAGTCGAGCGCAGCCTCTATGCCTTGCGCGCGCTGGCGGCGGACGACTGGCAGCGCGCCCGCGCCGCCTATACCGCCTTTGCGCTCACCGAACTGGCGGGGCCCGCATGAACCCGCCCACGTTTGCACGCGGCACCACGCTCGGCATCCTGCTCGTCGGCGCGCTGGCGTTTGCCGCCGCGCTCTACTGGATCGGCGTGGGCGGCGGGCCGATGAACAATGGCGGCGGCCACGCGGGCGGGCGCGGGCTCAACGGCTATGCCGCGCTTGCCGCGATGCTGGAGGCTGACGGCGTGACCGTGCAGCGCGTGCGCAGCAAGGCCGGGCTGAAGAACCCCGGACTTCTGATCCTGACCCCGCCCGCCGAAGCCAAGGGGGAGGACATCGCCGCGATCATCAATGCCCGCCGCCTGATTGGCCCGACGATCGTGGTCACACCCAAGTGGCTCGCAGTGCCCGACATGATCAACCCCGCGATGAAGCGCGGCTGGACCCGGATTGTCGGCAACCAGCCCCCTGACTGGAAGGGCTATCACGACGACCTCTCGGTCGGCTTCGTCGCCAAGGCGCATGGCTGGGCAGGCTCCGGTGCGATGTCTGCGTTTCGCGGTGCGCTGCCGGATGACAAGACGGTTCAGGCCGGCGAGGGGCCCGGACTCGAATCGCTGATCGAAACGCCCGATGGCAAGATCCTCGCCGGATACCTCACAGGCGATGGCAACAACGGCAAGCTTGCCCACTGGATCGGCCTCGCGCCCCCCAACCAAACGGATGCCGAGGATGGGGAGAACACCGCAGCCTTCCCGGTGGTGCTGGTGTTCGAGCCGGACCTGCTCGACAACTGGGGGCTGGCAAACCGCGAAACCGGGCTGATGGCGCGCCAGCTGGTGTTTGCGGCAGCGGGGGTCGACCATCCCGCAACCGTCACGTTCGATCTCACGCTCAACGGCCTTGGTGCCAGCCGCAATCTGCTCACCCTCGCGTTCGAGCCGCCGTTCCTCGCCGCCACGCTGTGCCTTGCGATGGCGCTGTTCGCGGTTGGTTGGCGCAGCTTCAACCGCTTCGGCCCGCCGCACCGACCGGATCGGGAAATCCCGCTGGGCAAGACCGTGCTGGTGCGCAACACCGCCGGGCTCATCCGCCGCGCCGGGCGGATGCGGGTGATCGCCGGTCCCTTTGCAGACGCATCGCGCGAGCGGCTGGTCACGGCGCTCGGTCTGCCGCGCGGGGGGCCCCTGGACGAGACCGAAGCTGCGATCGACCGCATGCAGGCCCGGCACAATGCGACTGGTCCGCGCTATTCCGAACTCGCCGCGCGGCTCCGCACGGCCCGCCGCAGCGGCGAAGTGGTGCAACGCGCCGCCGCCCTGCAACGCCTTGAAAAGGACCTTATTGCATGACCTTAGACAGTGTTCGCGCGATGGCCGCCGCGATCCGCAGCGAAGTGGCCAAGGCCGTGGTGGGGCAGGACAGCGTGGTCGATCACTTGCTGATCGCGCTGCTCGCGGGCGGGCATGTCCTGCTCGAAGGCCCGCCGGGCACCGCCAAAACGCTGATCGCGCAGTGCTTTGCCGCCACGCTGGGGCTCGATTTCGGGCGCATCCAGTTCACCCCGGATCTCATGCCCGGCGATATTCTCGGCTCGAACCTGTTCAACTTCCAGACCAGCCAGTTCACGCTCACGCGCGGGCCGATCTTCCACGAGCTGCTGCTGGGTGACGAAATCAACCGCACCCCGCCCAAGACCCAGGCCGCGCTGCTGGAGGCGATGCAGGAGCGCCGCGTCACGCTCGATGGCGAGACGTACCCGCTGTCCGACCGGTTCATGGTGGTGGCAACGCAGAACCCGATCGAGAGCCAGGGCGTCTATCCGCTCCCCGAAGCGCAGCTCGACCGGTTCCTGTTCAAGCTGCTGGTCGATTACCCTTCGGCTGAAGAAGAGGCGCTTATCGTCACGCGTTTCGGTGCGGGCCGGGGTGCGCCGAGCCCGGCAAAGCTCGGCATTTGTGCGGTGACCGAGGGCGCGGCCATTGCCGATGCCGTCGCCGCTGTCGCCACCGTAACACTGGCGGGCACCGTGGTTGAATATATCGTCCGGCTGGTGCGTGCGACGCGCGAGAGCCCCGATCTTGCTGCCGGGGCCAGCCCGCGCGCGGCAGTGGTGCTCGCCGGTGCCGCCCGCGCCCGCGCTGCGCTCGATGGACGCGACTATGTCATCCCCGATGACGTGAAAGCGCTCGCCATCGCGGTGCTGCGCCACCGCATGTTGCTCAGCCCCGCCGCTGAAATCGAGGGCCGTGCGGCGGAAACCATCGTCGCGGACCTGATCCAGCGCACCGAAGCGCCGCGCTGATGTCTGTTTCAGCCCAGCTGAAACAGGGTCGGCACCAGCCCGCTCCCCCGCCCCCTTGCTCAAGATTGGGCCACCCACGAGAGTACCCTGAATGGGTGGCCGGGCGGGGGAGCGGG
>CAIKKO010000434.1 GCA_903828025.1 uncultured Sphingomonadales bacterium | reverse complement strand
TGAGACCACTTCGCCTAGCGAATTGCCCATCCACAAACGCTCGCCCGCCAGCACCGGACCGGTCCAGAAGATCGGCCCCTTCTTCTTCTTGACGTTCTGATAGGCTTTCATCTGCGCGATCCAGCGCACTTTGCCGGTGCTCTTGGCGATGCACAGCAGCTTGCCTTCGTCGGTCAGCGTGAAGATCCACTCGCCCGCCACCGCCGGGGTCGAAATCCCCGCCAGGTTGAGCTCCCACACACGCTGGCCGGTCACGAGTTCATAAGCGGCCATGCGCCCGCCCTGACCCAGCGCATAGACGCGGCCGCGCTCGATGATCGGATCGGCGTCGATATCGGTCAGTGTCGAAACCGAGGTGGCGATGCTGGTGCGCGCGAGCGCATCGGACCACAGCTGACGGCCGTTTTCATAGCGATAGGCCACGAGTTCGCCCGAGCTATAGCCCGCCACGATCGTGCCCTGCCCGGCCGCTGCGGCCGCCACGCCGAACACGCCGGTCTGCGCGACCGAGCCGGATTCGCTCCACAGCTGGACGCCGTCAGCCTCGTTCAGCGAGATGATCTGGTTGTCCTGCGTCATCACATAGACCGCACCGAACGCGATGGTCGGGCTGCCGCGCAGCGGGCCTGCGGGCTTGACCCGCCAAGCGATCTTGCCGGTCGCCGCGTCCATCGCCGCAACTTCGCCGAGCCCGGTGGTGATATAGACTTTGCCATCGTTATAGGCCGCACCGCCGCCAAACACCGCACCTGCGTTTTCAGGCAGACGGAACGCCTGCTGCCACAGCTCTCGGCCGCTCGCCGCTTCGAACGCGCGCACCAAGCCTGAGGTATCCATCACGAAAAGGTGCCCGCCGCCGATCACCGGCGCGGCGGCCAGCCGCTGCTTGGGGCTCGATCCTGCGATTCGCCCGCTCCAGACCTTGCGCGGAGCCGTGGCCAGCACGAGGTGGCCATAAGACTTGGATGCGGTGCCGCCGGCCTGCGCCCAATCAGGGTTGGCTTCTGCCACCGGCAACACCACTTCGAGCCCGCCCATGCCGGCATCGACCTTGGTCCCCGCTTCGATCCGCGAAAGGATCGGGATGCGGGTGCCCACCGTCGGGGTCGATTTGACCTTGGTCTTGGCAATGCCGCAGCCGCCGAGCGCGAGTGCCAGCACGACCATGACCGAGATGCCAACACGCCGGAACGACCGAGGCCGAGTCGCGCCAAGACGAATCGCGCCAAGACGAATCGATTGAGCGCCGGTCATATCCTCAGTTCCCATCCCTGCTGCCACTCTTATTGTCCTTCGTCGCCGCGCGCTGCGGATGCGGGGTCTTCCACGGCATCAACACCCAGCTGCCCCGCCAATTGCCGTGTGCGACGGCGCAAGCTGTCCGGCACCGTCTTGTCCTTGGCGATCGAGGCGAGCAGTGCGCCCGCAGCCTCGGTCTTGCCCTGCTTGAGATAGGCCTGCGCCACGAGTTCGCCCGCGCTGCCAAACCAGGGCTTGCCCGGAACCGCGAACGGGCGGAGCCGGTCGATCACGACTTGCGGGGCCAGCTTGTCAAAATTGATCCCGACATCGCGCAGCGTGGCAAGATCGCGATACGGGCCGGGCAGCGCAGTATCCGCCGCGACAGCCGCATAGACCTTGGCCGCATCGGCATCCTTGCCCTGCTGCTGCGCGATCCCGGCCTGCACCAGCTGGACGGCCGCGCGGT
>CAIKKO010000433.1 GCA_903828025.1 uncultured Sphingomonadales bacterium | reverse complement strand
CATGGCGAAATCGTCGTTGGTCTGCGCGGTCTTGATGTTCCACTTGCGGTACTGGCCGGTCATGAACCCCTCCGGCCCCGCCACGATCATCGCACCCACCGCATGCGCGCCCTGCACATGGCTGTTGTCGTAGACTTCGACGCGCTGCGGCGCTTCGCCCAGCTCCAGAAACTCTGCCATCTCGCGCCACGTCCGTGCCTTGGTGCCGCTTTCCGCCAGACGCCGGTCGAGCGCTTCGACCGCATTGCGCTGCGCCTGCTCCATCAGCCGCCGCCGGTCGCCGCGCTGGGGGACCGAGATTTCGACTTTGCCGCCCGCCGAAGCGAGCAGCGCCTCGGCCAGCAGCTCTGCCTCGGCCAGTTCGCGATCGAGGAGAATCAGGCGCGGCGGGGGCACTTCCTCGTAAAACTGCGCGAGGAAGCTGAGCATGACCTCCTCCTCCGCCATGCCGTCGGTGTGGCTGGGGAAGAACGCGCGGTGGCCCCAGTTCTGCCCGCCGCGAATGAAAAAGGCCTGGATGCCGATCTGCCCGCCCTTGCTCGCCATGGCAAACACGTCCGCATTGCCCACGCCTTCGGCATTCACCGCCTGGCTGCCCTGAATGAACGTGGCGGCGCGCAGCCGGTCGCGCAGCATTGCCGCGCGCTCGTAATCGAGCGCTTCCGCCGCCGCGCTCATCTCGGCCTCGATCTCTTTCTGCACCGCGCCCGATTTGCCGCCAAGGAAGTCCTTCGCCTGCCGCACCAGCTCGGCATAATCGGCCTCGCTGATCCGGTCGACGCAGGGCGCAGCGCAGCGCTTGATCTGGTAGAGCAGGCAGGGCCGGTCGCGGCGCGACATGAAGCCATCGTTGCAGCTGCGCAGCAGGAACAGCTTCTGCAGCGCATTGATCGTGGTGTTGACCGATCCGGCGCTGGCAAACGGCCCGTAGTAGTTGCCCTTGGCCCGCCGCGCGCCGCGATGCTTCTGCAAGCGCGGAAACGCATGATCGGCGCGCAACAGGATGAACGGGACCGATTTGTCGTCACGCAGCAGGACGTTGTAGGGTGGGCGATAGCGCTTGATCAGCTGCGCTTCGAGGAGCAGCGCCTCGGCTTCCGAATTGGTCGTGATGATCGTCATCGACCGCGTCTGGCTGACCATGCGCTTGAGCCGGATCGGCAAGCGATCGACTTGCGTATAGTTCGCTACCCGGTTCTTCAGCACGCGCGCCTTGCCGACATAGAGCACATCGCCGCGCGCATCGAGCATACGGTAAACGCCCGGCTTGGGCTTCAGCGTGGCGACAACCTCGCGGATCGCGGCAACGCCCCGGTCGATATCCGGCTGGTCCGATCCGCGCAGCGTGTAGCTAGCCTTGTCCTCGTTGAACCGGTCGGAGGACTGCGGGTCCTGGCTCTGGGGGCCGGAATGGAGATCGCTGCGCGCCATAGCTCCGGTGAGATAAGCACTACCGCCGCGCTTGGGGAGAGCAGGGCGCAGTTTATCCCCGCGCGTGCCCCGCAATCGCCCATAGGGGCTTTCCCATAGGTCGGTGCCCATGGCTGCTTAAGCGGGCCGCGCGCATGGGCGGCGCATGTTGCCCCGCCATCCTGCCAAAGCCGCAGTGCCACCGCCCCGCGTGACCGGACGCCGCGCCGTGCCCCGGGCGCGCGTGTTTGTTCCGGCTGATGTGATGCTGCTGCAGGGGCTGGAGAAATGCCGACTCGATGATCTCTCGCAGCATGGGGCGCGGATCACGCTCGACGCGCGCATGCCCCGCCCCGGTTCGGGCGCGGTGCTGCAGCTCAAGGACCTTGACGTGTTCGGCACCGTCGTCTGGGTGGAGGGCCAGCGTTTCGGGCTGCAGTTCGAAGAGGTTGTCCCGCTGCCCCGGGTGGTCGGTATCCGCCACTACGCCGATGCCTATGCCGCCAACGAAGCCAGCCTGCGCGCCCGCAATTTCGTGCAAGGCCGCCCGCCCCTCAGACCGAAGCGCTGATCGCGGCCGCCCCTGCCTGAACCGGCTCGGGACATGCCCTGTCCTGAACCGTTGCAGCATGGGCTTTTCTTTTGTCCGCCAAGTCGCTATGCGCCCCGGCGCAAGGCGCGTTTTCGCGTCCGCAATGCGTTTGAACCGCAGACACGAAAAGGCAACCGACCCCGCCAATGGCGAAAGAAGAACTCCTCGAGATGCGCGGCCAGGTCGTCGAACTGCTGCCCAACGCGATGTTCCGCGTGAAGCTCGAAAACGAGCACGAGATCCTTGGCCACACGGCGGGCAAGATGCGCAAGAATCGCAT
>CAIKKO010000432.1 GCA_903828025.1 uncultured Sphingomonadales bacterium | reverse complement strand
GCTACGCCCTTCCTGCGTGACGCCCCATATCGGCAATTCGAGGAAGCAACCGGCAGACGATCCACTTATCCGTTGCCGATCAATGTGCAGACCAACCCGGCCACCTCTATGATCAAGCACCTCATTCCCTATATCGTCGGCTTTGCACTGATGGTTTCTGCTTCCACTGAGGCGATGGCGGCGCAGTGCGTCAGTTCGGAAATCTATGCTGACATGAGGGTCCAGCAGCTGGATATTTTTCTCATGGTCAATTCGCTGCGGTGCCGTGCAACATCGGATGATTTCCGGCCTGAGTACGACGGTTTTACGGCCAACCATCATGCCGACATGAGCCGCAGGATTTCCGCGGTGCTCACGGCACTGGGACGCAATGCAACTCCGGCGGCAGCCCGCGCAGAACTGGAGCAGGCGCGGACGGTCATGGCCAACCATGCTGCCCAGCCGACGGCGCTGTCCTGCGCCGATTTGAAGCAGCTGACCGCGCAGCTCACGACCGCGCCGGAAGACAAGGTGGCCTACGCGGCTGATGTGCTGGTCAACGGAAGCCTCGCGGTCGAGGTCTGCCCGGTGCAGGTGGCCGTCGCCACCGCGCCGGTCTTGCGCAAATAGGCGCTATCCCGTGGCCTTTGCGGGCATGATATAAAGACTTCTTTATATAAGAATTGCGAAGTGTCTGCAGGCCCGCTAAGGGGAGGCATCGCTGCCCTCCTCCCGGCGGGCCGTTCGTGTTCGAAATTCTATTGTGGAGACTGCCTCGTGGCCAGCGTGCTTGACGCCCGGAAGGACTATGTGATCGCCGATATCGGCTTGGCCGACTTTGGCCGCGCGGAAATCCGCATTGCCGAAACCGAAATGCCGGGCCTGATGGCGCTGCGCGAGGAATTCGGCGCGTCGCAGCCGCTCAAGGGTGCGCGTATCACCGGTTCGCTGCACATGACGATCCAGACCGCCGTGCTGATCGAGACGCTGACCGCGCTGGGTGCCGATGTACGCTGGGCGACGTGCAACATCTTCTCGACGCAGGACCATGCCGCCGCCGCCATTGCCGCCTCGGGCGTGCCGGTCTTCGCGATCAAGGGCGAAAGCCTGGCCGAATACTGGGACTATGTCGGCTCGATCTTCACGTGGGACGCAGACGTTGCGGGCCAGACCGCCAACATGATCCTCGACGACGGCGGCGACGCCACGATGTTCGCGCTGTGGGGTGCGCGGATCGAAGCCGGGGAAACCATGGGCGAGCCCGCCAACGCCGAGGAAATCGAATTCCAGCGCGCGCTGAAGGCGTTCCTCAAGGCCAAGCCCGGCTATCTGACCGAGACGGTCAAGGCCATCAAGGGCGTTTCGGAAGAAACCACCACTGGCGTCCACCGCCTCTATCAGATCGCCAAGGACGGCAAGCTGCCGTTCCCCGCGATCAATGTGAACGATTCGGTGACCAAGTCGAAGTTCGACAACCTTTATGGCTGCAAGGAATCACTGGTCGACGCGATCCGCCGCGCGACTGACGTTATGCTGGCCGGCAAAGTCGCCTGCGTGGCCGGGTTCGGCGATGTCGGCAAGGG
>CAIKKO010000431.1 GCA_903828025.1 uncultured Sphingomonadales bacterium | reverse complement strand
TCGGCGCGGTTCATCGCCATGTTCGCCTCGAACGTGCCGTGCATGCCGAGCATGCCGAGCCATGCCGGGTGCCCGGCTGGAAATGCGCCGAGACCCATGAGCGTGGAGGTGACAGGTGCGCCGGTCAGCCCTTGCAACTCGCGCAGCAGCGCCGCGGCTTCGGGGCCCGCATTGATCACGCCGCCGCCGGTGTAGAAGATCGGGGCCTGCGCTGCGGCGATCATCTGCACCGCCTGCGCGATATCCTCACGCGCGCCTTCGACTTGCGGGGTGTAGCGCGTGCGTTCGCGCGTCGGCTTGCCCGCCCACGGCGCGAGGCCGATCTGCACGTCCTTGGGAATGTCGATCACGACCGGGCCGGGGCGGCCCTGCGTGGCAATGCGGAAGGCTTCCGCGACGACTTCGCCCAGCTCCGCCGGGTCTTTCACCAGATAGTTGTGCTTGGTGCAGTGGCGCGTGATGCCGACGGTGTCGCATTCCTGGAACGCGTCCGAGCCGATCAGCGCGGTGGGCACCTGGCCGGTGATGACGACGAGCGGGATCGAATCCATGAACGCATCGGCAATGCCGGTGACAGCATTGGTCGCGCCCGGGCCTGAGGTGACGAGCACAACGCCGGGCTTGCCCGTGGCGCGCGCATAGCCTTCGGCGGCGTGGGCCGCGCCGGCTTCGTGCCGCACGAGGATGTGGCGGATGCGCTCGTCGCCAAACAGCGCGTCATAGATCGGCAGCACTGCGCCGCCGGGATAGCCGAACACGCATTCGACCCCCTGCGCGATCAGGCTTTCGACCAGAATCTCTGCGCCGCTGCGCTCGCTCTTCACGCTCGTATTCCCTTCTAGGCCCCGGGCGGCGCGTTAGCCGCGCTTCAGCGCCGGTAAAACCAAAATGTGCGCGGGTTTGAGGCCGGAGCCCCGAAACCGCGCAAAAAATGCGGCCCGGCGCAGAGACAGGCTGCGCCGGGCCGGATGATAAAAGAAGCCGCCCTATGGGCATCCTCACGATGGACTGGCGCTAGACGACACAAAATGCCGCGTCAATCCTTATTCGTGTAATAATGCTTCAACGAAGGCATCTGTAGAAGAATTATCCAACATAACCCTTGGCCATGCCGCCGGGGGCTGGTGCCGCAGCCAGGTGTATTGCCGCTTGGCATAGCGCCGCGTGGCCTGCTGGCCCGCCGCGATCGCCTCTGCCTCGGACATGGTCCCGCCCAGATAGGCCGCCATCTCGGCGACTCCGATGGCGCGCATCACCGGCAGCGCGGGATCGAGCCCGCGCGCGAGCAGCGCCTCGACTTCCGCCAGCGCGCCGCCCGTCCACATTGCGGCAAAGCGCCGGTCGCAGCGTTCATAGAGCCACGCGCGGTCGGGGGTGAGGATCAGCGGGCGGAGCGTGACTTGGCGGCCGATGCCGCCGACCAGCTCGGCCTGCCATGCCGCCAGCGGACGGCCAGTGGAGCGCACGACCTCGAGCGAACGGGCAATCCGCGCGCTGTCTGCGGGCGCGAGCACGGCAGCGCGCTCCGGGTCTTCGCGGGTGAGCGCGGCATAGGCCTCGTCCACCGGCAGCGCGCGGACTTGGGCGCGCACTTTGGGATCAATCGGCGGCACCGGCGCGATGCCATCGAGCAGCGTGCGGATATAGAGCCCGGTGCCGCCGACAAGAATCGGCAGCGCGCCCGCCGCATGCGCCGCCGCGATCTCACCGCGCGCGGCTTCGGCCCAGTCCGCCGCCGAACAGGCCTCCACGCCGTCCCACGCCCCGAACAGGCGGTGCGGCACGCCGCGCATCTCCTCTGCCGTGGGCCGCGCGCTCAGCACGGTGAGGTCGGCATAGACTTGCGCGCTGTCGGCATTGATCACCACCGCCTCGCGTCCTGCCGCCCTTGCGGCCAAAGCGGTGCGCACCGCCAGATCGCTCTTGCCGCTGGCGGTCGGCCCTGCGATGAGCGCGAGCAATGGCTTTCTTGCTGCGTCTGAAGGGGAATGATCGGTGCTCATCGCACGGCTGATAGCAGAGCCGGACACACTTGGTGACAGTCTTGCGCTGGCCATGGAGCTGATCGAGGCGCAGGGCTGGGAAGTGGCCGGGGCGGGCATGCTCGCCGAGTGCGATGACGTGCTCGAACTGGAGCTGATCGAGGACGCGCCGTCACCGGACGCAGGCGCGGTGCGCCGCATTCTGGACCAGTGTTTCCCCGAGAGCGATCTGCTGCTGTCGCGTGAGCCCATCGAACTGCCGCGCCTGTTCGTCTCCGATATGGATTCGACCATGATCGCGCAGGAATGCATCGACGAATTGGCTGATTTCGCAGGGCTGAAGGACCGCATCGCCGCGATCACCGAGCGGGCGATGCGCGGCGAGCTTGATTTCGCCGCCGCGCTGGCGGAGCGGGTGGGGCTGCTCAAGGGCCTCTCCGAAGCCGCGATCCAGCAGTGCCTCGATGAGCGCATCCGCCCGATGCCGGGCGCGCGCACTTTGGTTTCGACATTGAAGGCCAAGGGTTGCCGGACTGTCCTCGTCACCGGCGGCTTCCATGCCTTTGCCGATCCGGTGGCCGAGCTTCTGGGGTTCGAGCATGTCGTCGGCAACCGGCTGGGCACGCACGGCGGCGTGCTGACGGGCGAGGTGGTCGGCGGGATTGTCGACAGCGCGATCAAGCGCTCCGTGCTGGTCGAGGAGTTGGCGCGGCTGGGCGAGGGGGCGACGAGTTTGGCCACGGGCGACGGCGCGAACGACATCCCGATGCTCGAAGCCGCGACCCTTGGGCTGGCCTACCGCGCCAAGCCCAAGGCCCGCGCGGCGGCGGACGGGTGGATCGAGCGCGGCGATCTG
>CAIKKO010000430.1 GCA_903828025.1 uncultured Sphingomonadales bacterium | reverse complement strand
CGTACAATTCCGTTGGGTGGCCGGGCGGGGGAGCGGGCCGGTGCCGCCTTCAGGCTGGTAACAGCCCCAAAGCCGCGCGGCGGTGCCAGCGCCAGAGAACAAGCGCGGCGACGACGACAAGGCCGGTCATCAGCCCGATCCACACGCCGAGGCCCTGCAGCGGCGTATACAGGCCGAGCCAGAGCGCGGTGCCGATGCCGGGCACCCAGTAGCCGAACAGGGCGATGTTCATGGGCACGCGCGTATCCTGCACCCCGCGCAGCAACGCGCCGCCGACGACTTGCGCGCCGTCGAACACCTGAAACGCGGCGGCGACGATCATGTATTGCGTGGCGAGCGCCACCAGACGCGCGTTGGCGGGGGCATCGGGGTCGAGATAGATCGACAGGATCAGGTGCGGCGCGAACAGCATGACCGAAGCGGCCAGCCCCATGAAGCCGACGCCGAGCAGCGTGGCAACCTGACCGGCGCGGGCAATCGCCGCGTTGTCATGCGCGCCATAGGCCAGACCGACCCGGATCGTCGCGGCCTGGCCGACACCGAAAGGGATCTGGAACGAGAACGCGGCGAACTGCAGCGCAACCGTGTGCGCGGCCAGTTCGACTTCGCCGATGCGGCCCATGAGGAAAGCCGCGCCGTTGAACATGCCCGCCTCGGCGATGATCGTGGCGGTGATGGGCAGGCCGATGCGCAGGACGTCGACAAAGCGCGGCCAGTCCATCCGCCACCAGCGGCCGGCGAGGCGATAGCGGCGCAAGCGGCGATCGGTGCGGATCACCGCGCAATAGGCGGTGAGCATGAACAGGCCGGTGACGACGCTGGAGATCGCCGAACCCGTCAGGCCGAGCGCAGGCGCGCCGAAGTGGCCGAACACGAAAGTGTAGTTGCCCAGCGCGTTGACGCCGACGGCAAGGCCATTGATCACGGTGCCGATGTAGGGCCGGCCCAGCGTCGAGACGACAGTGCGCAGCAGCGCAGACAGCACCGCGGGGATCGAGGCCCACATCAGCACGCCTAGGAACGGCACGGCGAGGCCGATGACCGCCTCGCTCTGGCCGGTCGCGCGCATCAGCGGGCCGCCAAGCTGGCAGACGCCCATCGCGCCGACGGCGGCAATCACCCCCGCCCAGCCGGTCATGCGCACGGTGCGGCGCACCTCGCGCACGGCATGGCGGCGCGCGCCGAGTTCGGCGGCGATCAGCGGGGAGGCGGCGCCGACGAGCCCGGAGAGGCTCCAGATCAGCAGGCCGAACAGCGAGACCGACAGCGACGAGGCAGCCAGCGCGGCGGGGCCGAGCCGCGCGACGAAGATCACATCAACCGCGAACACCGCCATCTGCAGCAGGTTTGCGCCCACCAGCGGCGCGGCCAGCCGCAGCATGGCGCGCCATTCGTCGATCCAGCGGGTGGGAGGGCTTTCGAACATGCAGGCGGGGCATAGGGGGAGCGGGGCGGGTTGGAAAGGTGCGGGAATGCAAGTTCGCGCAACCGGCACCCATCACCCCGCTCGACACGAACGGATTTTTTCCGAAGGCTTCTGCGGCGCAAACAAAAAGGGCAGGCCTTGCGGCCCGCCCTTTCCGATGCGCGGATGCTTCAAGACACCCGCGAAACTTTTGAAGATCCGTGGATCTCGCCGAATTACTTGATTTCGACGGTGCCGCCGGCAGCTTCGACCTTGGCCTTGATTTCTTCGGCTTCGGCCTTGGTGACGCCTTCCTTGATCGCCTTCGGCGCGGCTTCGACCAGCGACTTGGCTTCGGTCAGGCCGAGCTGCGTGATCGCGCGCACTTCCTTGATGACCTGGATCTTCTTGCCACCGTCGCCGGTGAGGATCACGTCGAATTCGGTCTGCTCTTCGACCACGGCAGCGGCTTCGCCGCCACCGGCGGGCGCAGCAACGGCAACAGCAGCAGCGGCGCTAACGCCCCATGCTTCTTCGAGAGCCTTGGCAAGGTCAGCGGCTTCGAGAACGGTGAGCTTCGAAAGTTCTGCAACGAGATTGGCGATGTCAGCCATGATGTTTCACTCCTGAAAATGGTTTGCCCAAAGGCGAGAATGCCCGGGCGGAAAATTGAAGAACGGTCTGGTTTTAAGCGGCGTCTTTTTCGGCGTAGGCGGCAAACACGCGCGCCAGCTTGGCCGCCGGAGCGGTCGTGAGCTGGGCGAGCTTGGTCGCCGGTGCCTGAATGAGGCCGATAACCTTGGCGCGCAGTTCGTCGAGCGAGGGCATCGTGGCGAGCGCCTTGATCCCGTCGGCATTCAGAACTTGCGAACCCATCGCGCCGCCGACAATTTCGATCTTGTCGTTGGTCTTGGCGAAATCGACCACAGCCTTGGCGGCTGCGACCGGATCGGCCGAGGCGGCGATGCCGGTGGGGCCGGTGAACAATTCACCCAGCCCTGCGTAATCGGTGCCCGCGACGGCAATTTTGGCCAGACTGTTCTTCGCAACTTTGTACGAAGCGCCTGCTTCCCGCACCTTGATGCGCAGCGCGGTGGACTGGGCCACCGTCATGCCGAGGTTGCGGGTGATGACCACCGCCCCGGCTTCACTGAACACGTCAGCCAGGAACGCGACCGCTTCGGCTTTCTGCGAACGATCCATGCCTTACTCCTTCACTTGTCCGGACGGGGCAGGCCCCATGCGGACGGCTACAGTGTCCATGGGGCTTGCGCACCACGGGCGAGTCCGTTGAGGGGGGAAGGAGCGCGCCATATGGCACGTTCGGCATGACGTTCGCACCGGGCGAACCATCAGGCAAGGGCGGCGAACCGCCCGGATCTCTTTTCCCCGTCTAGGCTGGAGATTAAGCGGGGGAACCACGCACCAGCTGTCTCGGACGGATGATCGCGGGGCACGAGTCCCTGCGAACAGGGGCGGCCTTTGGTGGAAATGCTGTGGAGAGTCAAGCTTGCAGGTCGGCCTACCACGAGGCAGCATGGCATCGAAGTAAGCATCGCATGCGTGGAGAATACCGTGACAGCAGAAATCGCAGCCGAACATTTCGCCAATGGCATCTGGACTGCGGTCGATCTCGATACGGCCCTCCTCTTGCCGAATCCTGAGGTTTTGCGGTGTCCCGATTGTCGCGGTCGCGTCAGGCCGCACAAGGCGGCGTCAAACGGAATGCGGGCGCATCTGGAACACTATGAACGTCACACGGGCTGTCGGCTGGCGATATGCTTCGACGGCGTTTCTTCAACGCATCCAAATGCCTTGTAAGGACCAACCTGCCAGAGAGCAGCCTTGCCCCCCCGCCCGGTTGACAATCCCCCGCCCCGCGCCTATTTCGCCGCTCTTACCCGATGTTTCGAGCAAGGCCTTCCCATGCGCGGGGGAAGGCTCAGGAAGGAAACGCCGGGAAACCCATCTGACGCAAAGAGCCAATGGCCACGAGGAATCCGCTTGGACTCCCCGGGGCTTGTCGTTTTTTGCATCGGTGGCGCCACACGCCGCGCGTGGCACATTTTCGCCGGTTCCGACCGGCCGACCAGACTGAAAGAGGCTCATCCTCCATGGCAACCAAGGCAACTCCTTCGGGCACCCCGGCACGCGCGGGCCTCAAGAAGCGCATCCGCAAGATCTTCGGCGATATCCACGAAGTGGTGCAGATGCCGAACCTGATCGAGGTGCAGCGCGAATCGTATGAGCAGTTCCTCCGCTCCGATCCCGCCACCGGCTATGTCTCGGGTCTGGAAAAGACGCTGCGTTCGGTATTCCCGATCGGGGATTTCGCCGGCACCGCCAGCCTCGATATCAAGGAGCGCGACGGATACGTTCTGGAAGCGCCCAAGTACGATACCAACGAGTGCCGCCAGCGCGGGATCACCTATGCCGCGCCGATGAAGGTGACGCTCAAGCTCGCGACCTTCGAGGTTGACAGCGAGACCGAGACCAAGAGCCTCATCGATATCAAGGAGCAGGACGTCTCTTGCTATTGATACTAACTCCTACGCATAGCTATACAGTAGTAAACTGCTGCAGTGAATATGCCCGTGTAGCTGGAAATTCGACT
>CAIKKO010000429.1 GCA_903828025.1 uncultured Sphingomonadales bacterium | reverse complement strand
CGATGCGCTGAACTATGGCTGTTATCATGATTCGCGCTTCCTGCTGGTCGGCACGCCTTCGGGCCTGACGCTGGCGGCGGAAGGCGGCGCGCACCAGTCAATCAACACCCCGCTGATCGGCATGGGCCAGCCCAATCTCACCACCTTCGAACCCGCCTTTGCCGACGAGCTCGCCGCGATGATGCAATGGGCGTTCGGCCATATGCAGGAACCGGATGGCAGCTCGGTCTATCTGCGGCTCACCACGCGGGCGATCCCGCAGCCGGTGCGCGCGGACGACAGCTGGCGCGCCGATGCGCTCAAAGGCGGCTATTGGCTGCGCAGGCCCGGTGCGAACGCGGAAGCCGCGATTGCCTTCAGCGGCGCGGTGGCCCCCGAAGCCATGGCGGCGTGGGAGCAGCTGATCGAGGATATTCCGGGGCTCGGCCTGCTCAACGTGACCTCGCCCGATCTGCTCCACCGGGGCTGGTCCGCCCGCCGCGCCGCGCGCTGGACGGGCCAGCCGCCCGAACCCTGCCACGCTGAAACGCTGCTTGGCGCGCTGCCTGCAGGCGCTGGCCTCGTCACCGTGCTCGATGGTTCGCCCGGCGCGCTGTCGTGGCTCGGCGGGGTCAAGGGCATGCGGGTCAGCCCGCTCGGCACCGACAGCTTCGGCCAGACCGGCGACTTGCCCGATCTCTACGCCAGGTACCGGCTCGATGCCGATGCCATCGCCGATGCTGCCGCCGAGCTGTTTCTCTAGGGCTGCCTCTAGCCCGCCCGCGCCAGCTTCCTCTGCCGCGCGCCCAGCAGCAGCGGCACGAAGCCCAGCAGCAGCCCGCCGATGCCCACGGTCAGCACCACGGGGCTGAATGTCGGGATGCTCCAGGCCGCCACGAACGCCATGAACGCCCCGCCGATGAACGGGAACACCACTTGCGTCATCGCGGCCCTGAGGTCGGTCTGCAGCAACCCCCGGAAATGCCACGCGCAGGCAAAGCCGGTCAGCCCCATATAGAAGCAGATCTGCAAACCGATTGCGGCAATCGAGGCCTGCAGGATCGAGGCGACCGAGGGCATGTAGGACGAGGAAAACAGCAGCACCATGCCAAAGCCCCAGATCACCAGCGTCGCCACCCACGGCGTCTGCCATTCGGCATGCACCGCCGCATAGCGCGGATGCAGCACCCCGGCGCGCGCCATCGAGAACATGCTGCGGCTGAACTGCAGGATCTGCGTTTCGAGCGCGCCCACCGTGCTCAGCATCGTTGCCAGCACGATCAGATAGCTCCACGGCGCGGGAAACAGCTTGGCCGAAATCGCATAGAGCACGTTGGTGTTCGAGGCCGCGATCTCCTGATCCGAAAGCGCAATCAGGATCACCGCCATCAGCACCACGAAAAACACGATGAGGTTGATCATCGCCCAGAACGCCCCGCTCGAAGCGTCGGCAGGCTCGGTTTCCTCGCCCAGGTTCATGGTCACGTCCCAGCCCCAGTAGAGGAACACCGAGACCATCGCCCCATCGGCAAACGATTTGAACGTGAACGCGCCCGGCGAAATCCACCCGAGCGAGACCGGATGCGCGGGCTTGGCGCTGAAGGTATAGACTGCCACGAAAATCAGCGCGAAGATGATCGCCGCCTCCGCAATCGTCACGATCACTTGCGCATAGCTGGCATGGCGGATGCCGCGCAGCACGATGGCGGTCACCGCCGTCAGCCACACCGCGGCAATGCCCGTCACCAGCGGGGTGTTTTCCAGCTGGCCGGGCGCGACCAGCAGCAAGGTCGCGGTCGCGGCGGGCAGCGTGGCGGAGACCATGAACACCACCGAGGCGACCATCAGCCCCCAGCCGGCAAAGAACCCCCAGGTCGGGCCAAACACGGTGCCCACCCACGCAAACGCCGCGCCCGCATCGGGCATCACGCGGTTGAGGCTGGCAAAGGCAAACATCAGCCCCAGCATGAGCAATCCGCTATAGAGCAGACTGCCGACCGAAAGCGGCCCGATCGCCGCGTAGATCGTGCCCGTCGTCACCGCGATGGAGAAGGCCGGAGACGTCCCGGCAATGCCCATGATGGTCGATTCCACCGCGCTGAGTGCGCCTTTGGCCAGACTGTGCTCTGTCACGTGTTCAACGCCCCCCGGTCATGGCGCGCATCACACGCTGCAATGCGCCACCCGTCAAGCGTTCGCCGCAGAAACCGCAGCGCGCCGCCGCACCGGGGCGGGTTTGCCGGTCTCGCGCGCCCGGCTGCGGATCAGGGT
>CAIKKO010000428.1 GCA_903828025.1 uncultured Sphingomonadales bacterium | reverse complement strand
GATCGTGGGCCCGCGCATCGCCGCCCAGCCCGGATCGGGGATGTGTTTGGACACGATATCCATGCGCTCGCGGATAATGCCGCTGGGCTCGCCGTTCGCATCGCGTTCGATGATCCCGGTGGCCGGCTCGGGCGTGGACTTGTCGACCCCCGCAATCTTGAACGCCGCAGAATTATAGGCCGCCGAATGCGACCCCGCGCGCAGCAACATGACCGGATTGTTCGGCGCGGCGGCATCGAGATCAGCGCGCGAGAGATTGCGCTTTTCGGCAAAGTTCGATTCCTGCCAGCCATAGCCGGTGATCCACTTGCCCGGCCCGAGTGCCTTGGCCTTGGCGCGCAGCATCGCCTGCACTTGCGTGATGCTCTGCGCAGTCTCGACCGCGATATCATTGGGCGAGACGGGCTTGGGATGGACGTGGGTGTCGGTAAAGCCGGGCATCAGTGTGCGCCCGCCAAGGTCGATCACTTTGGGCGCGGCATAGGCCGCCAGCAGCTCCTCGCCGCCCACCGCGACGATCCGGTCGCCCTTCACCGCGACGGCGCTCTGGAGCGAAAACGTGCGGTCAACCGTGATGACATGCGCGTGGTGGAGGATGAGATCGACGGCCTCTTTCGCCAGCGCAACATGCGGGGAAAGCGCCAGCGTGGCTGCAATCACCACGCCGCCCAAAGCCCCCCTCCCCTTCAGGGGAGGGGTCAGGGGGTGGGGGTTATCCGGCGAAAGCAGCGTTTGCGAGATAGCCCCCACCCAAACCCCTCCCCTGAAGGGGAGGGGTTTTGTGGATGCAGAAAGCAGCCACTTTCCCATACGCGAAACCGCCATAATCCTGCCCCCGATCAAGACCAACCCCGAACACTTGTCCTAGATCGTATCAAGCGGAATCAGGCCTGTCGAATCCCTTCACGCAGCACTTGGGCGCTCAGCACTCGACCACGTTGACCGCGAGCCCGCCTTGCGAGGTTTCCTTGTACTTGTCGCGCATGTCGAACCCGGTCTGGCGCATCGTCTCGATCACTTTGTCGAGGCTGACCATGTGCTCGCCGTCCCCCAGCAGCGCGAGGCGCGAGGCGTCGATGGCCTTGACCGCGCCCATGGCATTGCGCTCGATGCAGGGGATTTGCACCAAGCCGCCGACCGGATCGCAGGTGAGGCCGAGGTTGTGCTCCATGCCGATTTCCGCCGCGTTTTCGATCTGCGCGTTGCTGCCGCCGAGCACCGCCGTCAGCCCCGCCGCCGCCATCGAGCAGGCCACGCCCACTTCGCCCTGGCAGCCAACTTCGGCGCCGGAGATCGAGGCGTTGCGCTTGTAGAGCGCGCCGATCGCCGCCGCCGTCAGCAGAAACACGCGCCGCCCGGCGGTATCGCCCCGGTAGCAGCGCTCATAGTAGCGCAGCACGGCCGGGATGATGCCGGCCGCGCCATTGGTCGGCGCGGTGACGACGCGGCCCCCGGCGGCGTTCTCCTCGTTGACCGCCATGGCCCATAAGTTGATCCAGTCGAGCACCACCAAGGGATCGCTCAGCGCTGCCTGCTGGCGCGCGACAAGCTCCGCCGCAATGGCCTGCGCGCGGCGCTTGACCCTGAGGCCGCCGGGCAGCACCCCGCCTTGCGACGTGCCCCGGTCGATGCACTGGGCCATGGTATCGGCGAGCAGATCGAGCCCGGCTTCGACTTCCGCCAGTGGGCGCAGCGCGATCTCGTTGGCCAGCATCAGATCGGCAATCGAAAGCCCCGCCTCGCCCGCCATCGCGACCAGTTCGTTGCCCGAAGTGAAGGGATAGGGCACCGGCGCGGTGTCTCCGGCAGGCGCATTGCGCGTGGCCTCGTCCTCATCGAGCACGAAGCCGCCGCCGACCGAATAGTAGAACCGGCGCATGAGCACGCTGTCATCGGCGGCAAAGGCAGTCAGCGCCATGGCATTGCTGTGGAACGGCTGGCGCTCGCGCTGGTGGAAATGGAGATCGTCGGCGGGGGCGAAGCGGGCGCGGTGCTGGCCGAGCAGGTCGATTTCGCCCGTCGCGTTGACCGCCGCAATCTTGCTATGCGCCGCGTCGATATCGACCTCAGACGGCGTCTCACCCATCAGGCCAAGCAGCACGGCGGTATCGGATGCGTGGCCCTTCCCCGTCAGCGCGAGCGAGCCATAGAGATCGACTTCGACGCGCGCGGTCTGGGGCAGCAGCCCCTTGTCCTGCAGCGCCAGACAGAACCGCCGCGCCGCCACCATCGGGCCGACCGTATGCGAGCTGGAAGGCCCGATGCCGATCTTGAACAGCTCGAATGTGCTGACCGTCATGCGCGTTCGGGGATGGCGGCGAGCAGGGGCTCATGCCCCCAAGCGCCCAAGGCACGGCACAGATCTGCGCCGGACAGGCCAATCGTCGCGGTGTTGCGCAAAGGGTGGACGTGGACCGCCGCCGCAGCCGCCAAATCCTCATCCAGCACCACGCGCACCACACCGCCCGTGTCGTTCAGCGCAGCAAGGGGCGTCACCGAACCCGGCGTCACGCCAAGCAACACTTCCATGTCCTCGGCCTTGCCGAAGCTCAGCTTCTTCGCGCCGATCACACCCGCCAGCGCCTTCAGATCGACGCGCTTGGCATGCTCCACCGTCACCAGCCAAAACTGGCCGCCCGCGTCCTTCAGAAAAAGGTTCTTGGTGTGCGCGCCGGGCAGCGCATCGTGGATCGCGAGGCTTTCCTCGACCGTGAACACAGCCTCGTGTTCAAGGATGCTCCAGCCGATGCCCAACGCCGCCAGCGCGTCCTTCAGCGCCGCGTCGCTCATGTCGCGCCGTGCATGGCTGCAACGAAGGCATGCCACAGCCAGGTCGCGAAGCTGCGCCAGACTTCGACATGCCAGCGTGTCTCGCTTGTCCGCCAGACCACGATCTCGACCGTCTCAAACACCGTGCGCGTCGCCCGGCCCACGCCCATGCGCGCCAGATCGAGCGGGCAGCCGCTCGACAGCACCGCCAGCACCCCCGGCCCTTCGAGCACCAGGCCGAGCGCGCGCGAGGAGACATCGACCACACTCACCGGCAGCCCATCGCCGCGCGCCAGATCGAAATTGTCGGGGAGAATGGCATACCATTCGTCCGGCCCGAGGCAGATGATGCCGTCCACCGTATCGCCGATCTTCGTGGGCAGCGGGCGGCCCAGCACACCTTCGAGCACCGCCGGGTCACGCGCGCGCATCGAATACCGCACAAGGTCGGCGGCCAGCGACAAGCGCACGCCTGCGCCTTCAACCGGCCCGGTGCCCAGTTTGAGCTCGGCGGCGGAAACCGCCATGGGGGCGATCTCAACCATTAAGGCGGCTCCCTTCGGCATCATAGAACATCGGCGCGACCACCTTCGCCCGGATCACGCCGCCCGGCATCGGCATATGCAGCGTCTCGCCCATCCGGTCACGCCCGCCCGCCACCAGCGCCATGGCAATCGAGCGGCCCAAAGTGGCGCTGTGGTACGAGGAAGTGACATGGCCGATCATGGTCATCGGCACCGGCTGGGCCGGGTCCGCCACGATCTGTGCGCCTTCTTCGAGCACCGCCTGCGGATCATCGGTCAGGAGGCCGACCAGCTGCTTGCGCCCCGGCGCGACAATATCCGGCCGCGCCAGCGAACGCTTGCCGACGAAATCGGGCTTTTTCTTGCCAACCGCCCAGCCCAGCCCGGCATCGTCCGGCGTCACCGTGCCATCGGTATCCTGCCCGACGATGATGAAGCCCTTCTCGGCGCGCAGCACATGCATCGTCTCGGTGCCGTAAGCCACCGCGCCGTGCTTCTGCCCTTCGGCCCAGATCGCTTCCCACACCATGCGGCCATGGGCCGCGGGCACATTGACTTCGAAGCCCAGTTCGCCGGTGAAGCTGACGCGGAACAGCCGGGTTTCGACGCCGCAGATCTGCCCCTCGCGCACCGCCATATGCGGGAACGCCTCGGGCGAAAGGTCGATGCCTTCCACCAGCGGCGCGATCACCTCGCGCGCCTTCGGGCCCTGCACCGCGATCACCGCCCACTGCTCGGTCGTGCTGGTGAGCCAGACATCGAGGTCAGACCATTCGGTCTGGAGGTAGTCCTCCATCATCCCCAGCACGCGCGCCGCGCCGCCGGTCGTCGTCGTCAGGTGGAACCGGTCGGGCGCAAGCCGCGCGGAAACACCGTCGTCGATGATGAAGCCATGCTCGCCCAGCAGCAGGCCATAGCGGCACCGCCCCGGCTCCAGGGACTTCCACGGGTTCGTGTACATGCGGTTGAGGAATTCCGCGGCATCGGGGCCGACGACTTCGATCTTGCCGAGCGTCGAGGCATCGAACACGCCCACACCCTTGCGCACGCCAAGGCACTCGCGCGCCACTGCGGCATCCATATCCTCGCCAGCATGCGGGAAATACCGCGCGCGCCGCCACTGTGCGACGTTCTCGTAAACCGCGCCGTGGTCCGCCGCCCAGTCGTCGATCACGGACTTGCGCAGCGGTTGGAACAGCGCTTCCTTGTGGTGCCCCAGCATCGCGCCGAAGCTTTGCGGCGTATAGGGCGGGCGGAACGTGGTCAGGCCGATCTCGGTGACCGGCTTCGACAGCACGTCGGAGGCGATCTGGAGGCCGTTGAGGTTCGAGGTCTTGCCCTGATCGGTCGCCATGCCGTTGGTGGTGTAGCGCTTGATATGCTCTATCGAGCGGAAGCCCTCCTGCACCGCCAGCCCGATATCGCGCGCCTTCACGTCGTTCTGGAAATCGACGAAAGCCTTGCTTTCATGCAGCGGCTTGGCAGTCGGCAGCGCGCCGACGGAGAGGCCCGCGCCATAATCCCACGCCCCGGCGCAGCCGCCAACGCAGCGCATCGCTTCATAGGTCTTGTCGGGCAGATAGGCGCCCCAGGCCTCATCCCAGCGCAAAGTGCCCTTGGCGTGGCTCCACAAGTGCACCGTTGGTGTCCAGCCGCCCGCCATCAGCACGGCGTCGCATTCGAGCGGCTGCTCCTTGCCCACACCCGCAAGCGCGATCTTCACGCCGGTCACCGCCATGCGCCCGGCCACTTTGGTCACGGCATAGCCGGGATAGCAGGCGATCCGCGCCGCGCGCGCCGCCTCGACCAGCGCGGGGGCGATTTCGCGCCGCAAGTCGACAATTGCGGCGATATTGACGCCTACGGCCTGCAGCGCCAGCGCATCGCGCCAGCCGCTGTCGTGGACGGTCATCACCACCAGCTTGCGCCCCACCGCCACGCCGTAGCGCAGCGCAAAGGTACGCGCCGCGCTGGCCAGCATCACGCCGGGCACGTCGTTGCCTTCAAACACCAAGGGCCGCTCGATCGCGCCCATGGCGAGCACGACTTCGCCCGCGCGGATGCGCCACAGCTTTTCGCGCGGGCCTGCCGCCTCGGCGATCGAGAGATGATCGGTCAGCCGCTCCGCCGCGACCACGAAGTTCTGGTGATAATGCCCGATGGCCGTGGTGCGCGAGAGGACGGTGACGTTATCCATCGCCGCCAGCTGTGCGCTCGCCTCGGCCAGCCACGCCCACTGCGCCGGATCGCTGAGCGCGCCGCCGCCGATTTCTTCCTGCTCGTCGATCAGGATCACGCGCCCGCCACGCGCCGCTGCTTCCAGCGCGGCGGCAATGCCAGCCGGGCCAGCACCCACGACCAGCGTCTCGCAATGCGCATAAGTCGCGTCATAGTGGTCCGGATCGCGCGTGGTGGGGCTGTCGCCCAACCCGGCAAGACGGCGGATGATCGGCTCGTAGACTTTCTCCCACGCGGCGCGCGGCCACATGAAGGTCTTGTTGTAGAAGCCCGCCGGGAAGAACGCCCCGAACTGGTCGTTGAGCGCCACCATGTCGAACCGCAGCGAGGGGAAGCGGTTCTGGCTCGATGCGTGGAGCCCATCGTAGATCGGCACCGAAGGCGCGCGCAAGTTGGGCGTCACCCGGCCCGGCCCGCGATCCACGGTCACCAGCGCATTGGGTTCCTCGACGCCAGCGCCCAGAATGCCGCGCGGGCGGTGATACTTGAACGAGCGCCCGAATAGCATCCGCCCTTGCGCCAGCAGCGCCGAGGCAAGGCTGTCGCCCGCATAGCCCCACTGCGCCTTGCCATCGAACGTGAACGCGAG
>CAIKKO010000427.1 GCA_903828025.1 uncultured Sphingomonadales bacterium | reverse complement strand
CCGGTCAATATCGCAGCCAAGCGGCTCGAAAACTTTGCAGGCGCCCCCTATGTGCCCACGGGCAACCCGCTGGCTGACGGGGTTGGGCCCGCCGCCTATGCCCAGCGCGCCCGCTGGCCAGATCAGGACGCGCATGGCCGCGCGCGTATCGTCCCGCTTTCGGCCGATGAGACTATTTCGGTATGGAGTGGCGGCAACGATCCGCGCGGCATGAAGGTCACCGCGGCTGACGGCGTTGTGGCCGGCACCGTGCGCGAACTCTGGATCGACCGCGCCGAGCACATGGTCCGCTATCTTGAGGTCGAAACCGCCAGCGGCAAGACCGTCTTGGCCCCGATGGCGATGGCTTCGGTCAATGCCAAAGGCGTGAGCATCGATGCTATCAACGCCGCCGACTACGACGGTGTACCGCAGCTAGAGACCGCAGGCGAGATCACCCGCTATGAGGAAGAGCGCATCATCGGCTACTTCGGCGGCGGCTATCTCTATGCCAACGCCAATCGTCAGGAGCCCTTCCTGTGAGCGAGCATGATTTCGAGCCGATCCGGGGCTTGCCCGGGAACCTCCCGGTGGGTGAGCAGATCCTGTGGCAAGGCTCGCCTGATAGCTGGGCCTTCGCTCGCAGCGCGCTCAATACGCGCTGGATAGCCGGATACTTTGCGTTGCTGGTCGTCTGGGCGCTTGTGCGGGGCACGCTCATGGGCGTCTTGCTCACCGCAGGGCTCGGCGCCGTGGCGATCGGGCTGGCCTTGATCTTTGCAATGCTCGTCGCGCGGACCACGGTTTACACGATCACGAGCCGCCGTGTCGTGCTGCGCATCGGCATTGCGCTCAGCAAGTGCATCAACTTGCCGCTCAGCCAACTGGCTTCGGCGGACCTGCGAGGCCACGGCCAAGGCTTCGGCGATATTGCGCTGGTTCCGGTCGTGCGCAGCGGCATCGGCTATGCAATGCTGTGGCCCCATGCACGGCCGCTGCGCCTTAATGAGCCGCAACCGATGCTCCGCGCGATCCCAGATGCGGCCGGGGTCGCAACCGTGCTCGCCAAGGCAACAGCCGCGATTATGCCGGTTCAGCAACGCGTCGAGCAGCCCGCAGTCGCTGCGGCCAAGTCTGGCCTCGTTCCGATCGGAGCAGCGGCATGAGCCACAATCACGAGCAGAACATCCCGCGCCACGCCTTGCCCTCTGTCGGGATCCTGGTGTTCACCGCGCTGGCGCTTACCGCGCTCGTCAGAGTCGGCGTTCTCAGCCGCGAGGCTGTGCCCGAAGTCGCACGTGCGGAGGCGCATGTCGCCCCGGCGGTGGTGCGCAACATCACGTTTGCCGACCGCGGCGACGGGGCGGTGGTGGTTCGTGACATTGAAAACGGTGAAACCGTTCGCGTGCTGATCGACGGCGTGCCCGGCAACGGTTTCGTACGCGGGGTGATGCGCGGCATGGCGCGTGAACGCCGCACCCGGGGGGTCGGCATGGAAACGCCGTTCAACCTGACCCTGTGGAAGAACGGCACGCTCTCGCTCACCGACAAGGCCACCGGTCGCGCAATTGAACTTGGCTCGTTCGGTCCGGACAATCGCGCAGCATTTGCCGCGCTGCTACCAGGCGGCGGTGTCTGATGGGGACTTTGCGCTTCGATACCCACTGCCGCATCGAGATTGAGCAAACTGCCGAGCAGTTCCATGCGCATGTTCGTCTGGCAGGCGATATCAAGCTGCGTCCCGGTGATCAGGTCCTCGTCCACGGTGCGCCGATCCGCGTTGATTTCGGTCAAAGCATCGCGATCGACCGGATGGCAACCGTGACCCGTGCCGGCCTCCTCACCCGCCTGTGGATCAAGCTCGCGTCCTATTTCGAACTTACCGAACTCTATGAAGTCAGCTTCACGCCTGGGAGACTGTCATGAACGCCGTAACCTCGTTCGACCGCGCTGCACCGGCGCCAGCGCCGCAGTTCAATCCGGGCAAGCCCGACACGATGGCCATGGCCCGCGCCGACACGGTGCTCAGCCCTCGCTTCTACACGACCGACTTTGCCGCGCTCGATGCGATAGACGTCTCGCTGGTTCGCGGCGAATGGGATGGCCTGATGGCCGAAATGACGGCCGATCCCAATCGCCTGCACTTCCGCCGCGAGGAAAAATTCGCCGACATCATCGAAAACCTTGAGCCAGCCCTGCGCGAGGAGTTCACCGATTTCCTCGTAAGTTCGCTGACCTCGGAATTCTCCGGCTGCGTGCTCTATTCCGAAATGGCCCGCCGCACCCGCAATCCGGATATGAAGCAGTTGTTCAAGCTGCTCGCGCGCGATGAAAGCCGCCATGCCGGTTTCATCAACGACGTGCTGAAGGATGCCGGAATCGGCGTCGACCTCGGCTTCCTGACGAAGTCTAAAAAGTACACGTACTTCCGCCCGAAGTTCATCTGGTATGCGGTCTATCTCTCCGAGAAAATCGGCTATGCCCGCTACATCACGATCTTCCGCCACCTTGCAGCGCACCCCGAGCACCGCTTCCATCCGATCTTCTCGTGGTTCGAGGAATGGTGCAACGACGAGTTCCGCCACGGCGAGGCCTTCGCGCTGCTGATGCGCGCAGATCCCAAGCTGCTCAAGGGGGCCAACAAGCTGTGGATCCGCTTCTTCCTGCTTTCGGTCTATGCCACGATGTATGTGCGCGATCATGCCCGGCCGGTGTTCCATGCCGCACTCGGGGTCGATCCGACCGAGTATGACTACAAGGTCTTCTCGATCTGCACGGCGATTACCCGCCAGGTCTTCCCGATCGAGCTCGAAACCGATGATCCGGCGTTCCGCCGCCGCATGGACGATCTGCTCAAAGCCAGCCGCCGGATCGGCGCGGGCCGCGAGCGTGGCGGCGTGGTTGGCTTGGCGCAGCGCGTGAGCGGCATGGCCGGGGCAGGCCTCGCATTTGCGCGGATGTACTTCCACCGCACCCGTGCCAACGAACTGCCTGCCAGCGTCCGGGTCGCGCCCTCATGGTGAGCCTCGCCGGTCACGCTATCCCCATGGCGGTCACGCTTCTTGTGTGGTTTTTCGCCACCGGGCTGATCGCTTGGCTGGACAACCGTGACCGGACCACCTTCCCCCGCGCACTGATGATCGCTGGGGCGTCAGGGATCGCGGGACTGATAGCCGTTGTCGTGGGATCGCTTCAGCCGACGATTGTCGGGGCCTATATCGGCTTTACCGGTGCGCTGATGGTGTGGTCGTGGCATGAGGCGAGCTTCCTGATGGGCGCGGTTGCCGGGCCGCGGCGCGAGCCAAGCCGACCTGAAGCGCGCGGCTGGGACCGTTTTGTCGATGCCAGTTCCACGCTGATCTATCATGAGATCGCGCTGGCGCTGACAGCGCTGACACTGCTTTCGCTCAGCTGGAACGCCCCGAACCCGACAGGTGCAGAGGTCTTCGTGCTGCTCTTCGCGCTGCGTCTGTGCAGCAAGCTGGTGCTCTATGCCGGGGTGCCGAACGAGATCGGCACGTTGCTGCCGCCACATCTTCAGTATCTGTGCAGCTATTTCGGGCCGCAGCGCTTTTCGCCCGCCTTTGGCTGCTCGCTGATCGCGACTTTTTCGCTGGCCGCTTGGCTGGGCGCTGCAGCACTTGCCGCGCCCGCCAGCAGCGCGCAGGCCGTGAGCGCCAGCCTGATCTTCACTCTGGCCGCACTCGGCGCGGTCGAGCACATTTTCTTCGCCTTGCCGTTTCGTGACGGCGCACTGTGGGGGTGGGCGCTGCCCAGCCGCACCAACCGGATCAACGCCTGATTGTAGGGCACGAATTCTAATGGGAAGGGGTAATTTGGCCATGGATTATGAGGCCTTCTTTACTAAGGAACTCGAGGATATCCGCGGTGAGGGACGCTACCGCGTCTTTGCCGAGCTGGAGCGCCATCGCGGCTCCTTTCCCAAGGCTACACGCCACGTGGACGGCGGCACCCAGGAAGTCACGGTCTGGTGTTCGAACGACTACCTCGGCATGGGTCAGAGCCCCAAGGTGCTTGAGGCGATGCACACGGTGCTCGACGAATGCGGCGCAGGTGCCGGCGGCACGCGCAACATTTCGGGCACGAACCGCCACCATGCGCTGCTCGAGACCGAATTGGCCGATCTCCACAACAAGGAATCCGCGCTGCTGTTTACGTCGGGCTATGTCTCGAACTGGGCGGCGCTGGGCACGCT
>CAIKKO010000426.1 GCA_903828025.1 uncultured Sphingomonadales bacterium | reverse complement strand
GACCCCTCGAGCGCCTTCACATAGGTCGCGCGGTCATAGAGATCGATGACGCGCGTCTCGATATCAGCGTTCGTCGGCCCGAGATCGGGCTTTTCGCTGCGCGACAAGGCGCGGACCGAATGGCCAGCCGCAACGAGTTGACGGATCTGCGCCAGACCCTGACGGCCAGTTGCGCCCACGACGGATACCAAAGCCATTTCGCATCTCTCCTTGGGTGGTGCTGCCCGGCTCTCTCGGCCCAGTGCAGCGGATAGGCCGGGTCAACTCCGGATCGCGCTGGCCCCGTCGACATTCAGATCGGTGCCGCTGGTGAAGCTCGAATCTTCGCAGCTCAGAAACAGGATCGCCTTGGCCACTTCCTCCGGCTCGCCCACGCGGCCCATCGGGTGCGCCGACACCATCGCAGCGTCGATTTCCTCAGGCGTCGCGCCGCCTGCATTGAGATAGCGGCCATACATCGGCGTGCGGATTGCGCCGGGGTGCACGGTGTTGGCGCGGATGTTGAGCCCGCGTTCAGCAAGGTCGAGCGCAACCGATTTGGTGAGGTGCGTGACCCCGGCCTTGGACGCGCAATAGGCCGCCATGCCGCCCGCCGCGCGCTGCGCCAGCATCGAGCCGACATTGACGATGGTCGCCGCCTCACCCGAAGCGGCCAGCGCCGGGATCGCCGCGCGGCAGCCGTAGAACGTGCCGGTGAGGTTGATCGCGATATGCCGCTCCCAGCTATCGAGATCGACATCGACGGTGTTGCCGGGCTCCGAAATGCCCGCGATGTTGCACAAGGTGGTGAGCTTGCCGAAGCGCGCCAGCGTGGCCGCGACCGCCGCATCCCACTGCGCCAGATCGCGCACATCGAGCTGGACCGCATCGGCATTCGGCCCGAGTTCGGCCGCCAGCGCCTTGGCCTTGTCCAGCTGCAGATCGCCCAGCACCACGCTGCCGCCCTCGGCCACGAACAGCGCCGCAACCGTGCCGCCAATCCCTTCCGCGCCGCCCGATATCAGCGCGACTTTGCCCGTCATGCGGCCCATGTGGCTCAACGCTCCAGAATGCACACGCCGGACAGGCCGGGTGCGCCATAGACGTGGCTGTAGGCCGCCTTGGGATTGTTCGGCACTTGCCGCCCGCCGCCCCGGCCGCGCAATTGCACGGTGTTTTCATAGACCTGCCGCAGCCCCGAAGCGCCGATGGGTTCGCCGCAAGCAAGGCAGCCGCCATCGGTGTTGACCGGAAGCGTGCCGCCGATTTCGGTGCGGCCCTCACGCAGCCACTGCTCCTGCTCGCCATCCTTGCAGAAGCCGTTTTCGGCCATGTGCATGATTTCCGCGCCGGATTCGGTGTCCTGCAACTGCGCGACGGAGATATCCTCCGGCCCGATTCCAGCTTGCTCGAACGCGGCCTTGGAGGCGAGGATCGTGGGCTTGCCGCCGTTCTCGATATCGACCGAAGGCGCAAACACCTCGAACGAACCCGGCGGGCGCGTGCGCACCGCGACGCTGGCGATCTTCACCGCGTCTGCGCCCAGCTCGCGGACTTTCTTGCCGCTCGCGAGGATCAGCGCCACCGCGCCTTCAGCCGGGGCGCAGAACATGTATTTGGTCAGCGGATCGTTGACCATGGTCGAGTTCAGGATCGTTTCCAGATCGACCGGCGAGCGCCGCCAGGCGTGATCGGCATGGACGCCGTTGCGGAACGCCTTTTCCGCGACCCGGCCCAAAGTCTCGCGGCTGATCCCGTAAAGCTGCATGTAGCGCTGGATCTTGAGCGCGAAGAACTGCGTGGTGAGCATCATGCCCGTCTGGCCGTACCATTCGGGCAGACCATATTCCTTGGGCTTGGCGTTGAACGCGCCGCGCGGGTGCTTGTCGAAGCCCACGGCCAGCGCCACATCGAACTCGCCCGCCGCAATCGCGTTGCGCGCCGAGGCGAGCGCGCTGCCGCCAGTGGC
The DNA here is from genome assembly GCA_903828025.1 of uncultured Sphingomonadales bacterium. Lineage (GTDB taxonomy): Bacteria > Pseudomonadota > Alphaproteobacteria > Sphingomonadales > Sphingomonadaceae > Novosphingobium. Next base: position 366 of record CAIKKO010000426.1, on the reverse strand, counting down.
GCAGCCGTTGCTCACGTTGATGAACGGCAGGCCGGTAAGCCCCAGCTCATTGACCATGATATCGGCATTGCCCGCCGCCGCCGAACCGCCATAGGCGCAGCCCACGTCGGTCCAAGCGATCCCGGCATCGGCCATCGCCTGCCGCACCGCGAACACGCCCTGATCGCGGCCCGAGCGGCCATCGGTGCGGCCGAAGGGGTGGATGCCCGCCCCGATGATATAAACGTCTTCCATCACGCTTTCTCCGGACGAAACGCATAAGTCGCACGGGTCGCGTCAAACGGCGTGACCACGAATTCCATCGCCATGCCCAGCTTCAGATCTTCCAGCATGGCATCCACAATCCGCGTCTCGACGATCACCTCG
>CAIKKO010000425.1 GCA_903828025.1 uncultured Sphingomonadales bacterium | reverse complement strand
GGGCGCATGCCTTGCGCGGCAAGACCGGCAGCGAACGTCACGGCATGCTGCTCGGCAATCCCGACGTCGAACAAGCGCTCGGGATAGGCCTTGGCAAACTTGTCGAGCCCGGTTCCCGAAGGCATAGCAGCGGTGATCGCGCAAATTGTGCTGTCACGCGCCGCTTCGGCCATCAGCGCCTGCGCAAACACGCCGGTGTAGCTGGGCGGCCCAGCCGCGCTTTTGGCCTGCTCGCCAGTGATGACATCGAATTTCTGGACGCCGTGATACTTGTCCGCCGCCGCTTCGGCAGGGCCATAGCCCTTGCCCTTTTGCGTTACGACATGGACAAGGCACGGCCCTTCCGCCGCATCACGCACGTTTTCGAGCACGGGGATCAGCTGTTCGAGATTATGCCCGTCGATCGGGCCGACATAGTAGAAGCCCAGCTCTTCGAACAGCGTACCGCCCATCGCCATGCCGCGCGCGAACTCGTCGGTCTTTTTCGCGGCCTTGTGCAGCGGTTCGGGCAGGCGGCGCGAAATCGCGCGCAGCATCTCGCGCAATTCGAGGAACGGGCGTGAGGAGACGAGCCGCGCGAGGTAGGCCGAAAGCCCCCCGACCGGCGGCGCGATCGACATGTCGTTGTCGTTGAGGATGACCACGAGCCGGTTGCCTGCCGCCGCCGCGTTGTTCATCGCCTCATAGGCCATGCCCGCGCTCATCGCGCCGTCGCCGATGATTGCGATGCCCTTGCCCGGGGTGCCGGCCAGCTTGTTGGCCACGGCAAAGCCGATGGCGGCGGAAATCGAGGTGGAGGAATGTGCGGTCCCGAACGGATCGTATTCGCTCTCGCTGCGCTTGGTGAAGCCCGAAAGCCCGCCGCCCTGGCGCAGAGTGCGCATGCGGCTGCGCCGTCCTGTGATGATCTTGTGGGGATAAGCCTGATGCCCCACGTCCCAGATCAGCCGATCGCGCGGGGTATCGAACACATAGTGCACGGCGGTCGTCAATTCGACCACGCCAAGCCCTGAGCCGAGATGCCCGCCGGTCTGGCCGACCGTGGCGATCATTTCAGCCCGCAGTTCATCGGCGAGTTGGCGCAATTGCGCGGGTTGGAGCTTGCGAAGATCGTCGGGGGTGTCGACGGTATCGAGCAGCGGCGTAACCAGTTTGGACATCAGACTGTCTTACACCCATGAATCGGCGCTGTCGAACCCGCCGTTAGGGGAAATTTCAAACTGCGTCCGCGGGGGGTGGTGCGGCCTCCCCGCAATGACCGCATTGGCCGCGGATTTCCACCACGGGCCGGACCGCCGCAAAGCCTGCGCGCCGGGCTGCCTCGCGCAGCGCACCGGTCAGGCTGTCGTCATCGAGGTGCGTCGCTTCGCCGCAGGCATCGCAAATCAGGAAGATGCAATCGTGATGACACCCCGGATGGCTGTTGGCGACATAGGCATTGGCGCTTTCCACTCGCCGCGCGAGGTTGGTGCGCACGAACAGATCGAGGATGCGATAGACGCTGTTGGCCGCCACCCGCTTGCCGCGCCGCGATCCGACACTGTCCGCGATGTCATAGGCCGAAGCGGGCTTGTCATGCGATGCAAGCGCTTCGAACACATCGCTGCGCATCTCGGTCCATTGCTCGCCCGCATCCTGCAGCGCGTCGCGCGCAGCATCGACCAGCCTGTCGCCAGCAAAGTCGAGGTGATGGTGGTGGCCGCCCATGATTCGCAATTACGCGCTTGTGGGGCCAAGCGCAAATCGGCTGGATCGTGCTGACCTTATCCTTGGGTGAAGGCGGCTTTCCACAGCTGCGGGAACACCCGCTTGAGCGAGGCGACTTTGGGCAGATCCCACATCCGGATATAGCCATGATTGGGATTTTTCAGCGCGAAATCCTGATGATAGTCCTCGGCCGGGAAAAACCCGCGATTGGGTTCGACCGCGGTGACGATCGGCTTTTTCCAGAGGTTCAGCGCCTTGAGCTGCGCCAGATAGCGGACGGTGACCCGGGCCTGTTCGGAATTCTGCGGCACGATGGCATTGCGATATTGCGTGCCCGTGTCGGGATATTGCTGGTTGAGCTGGGTCGGATCGCTGGCCACGCCGAAGAACACCTGCAGCAACTGGTCATAGCGCACGACCGAGGGATCATAAGTGATCCGCACCGATTCGGCATGGCCAGTGGTGCCGGTGCTCACCGACTCGTAGTGCGCATCGGCGCGCTTGCCGCCTTCAAAGCCCGACACCACGCTGCTCACGCCCTTCACATGGCTGAACACCGCTTCCATGCCCCAGAAGCAGCCGCCCGCGAAGACCGCGGTCTTGAGGCCTTTGGGCTCGCTCGCCTTGCTCGCGGCCTCAGGCGCAGCAACCACGGCTTCGGCTTGCGCGGGCTGGAGGCAGGATGACGCCAGCGTGGCGGCGACGACGGCCAGAAGCAAGCGGGCGCGGTTCATCGTCCGGCCTCCGCGATGGCAGCAACCGAGGCCGCGTGCGCGGTGTCTGCCCCGAACGTGAGGGCCATTGCGGCTGAGCCGAGCGCGAAGCCCAGCACCAGCGAGCGGATGAGATCCTTACCGAAAAGCGTCATCATGGGTATTCCGACCTTGAGTGCAGGAAGCTGGCATAGGGCTAGCGCCCCGGATTGGGCCTTGCTGTGCAGCGCAGCACAACTCCGACGCGCTGATATTCGCGCATGGGGTCCAAATGGTTACCGTTCTCCGCGAAACAAGATCCGCACGGACCGCGCGATGGCGCGCTGGCCGAACAAAAGGAAAGGGGCCGGATCTTGCGACCCGGCCCCGTCCTGTCTTGATGCCTGTCCCGAAGGATCAGAACTTGGCGCTGACCCGTGCGAACACGCTGCGGCCGAGCACGTCGTACACGGTCGGGAAGGTGCTGCCCCCCACCGAAGTGGCACCGCTGGTGTCACCCACGATCGGCGGCGTCTTGTCGAACACGTTGAGCACGCCGAACGAGAGGCTGAACTTCTCGTTCACGTCGACGTTCACGGTTTCGTCGATGTAGCTCACCGTCTCGATGTGCTTGGTGAGGATATTGGTCGAATTGTCCTCATTGGTCGCACCGATCAGGCGCCAGCGCGTGTTGAAGCCGATCTTGCTCCAACCGAAGCTGAGGTCAGCCGTGTGCTTCCAGTGCGGCGTGGGCGTATCGCAGTCCGCACCGAACAGGCCTGCGCACTCGATCAGCGTATCGCCGATCTTGGTGTTGTTCTTCCACTGGTAGGTGCCCATGAAGCTGAAGGCATAGTGGAATGCGTCATGCGGACCATGGTGGTAGTTGAAGCCGAAATCGACGCCGCGAGCGCGGATCGAACCCACGTTGGCATACGTCGAAGGCACACCGATGCTGGTATCGCCGCTGAGCGAGCCATCGAGGTGGTTGCGGTGAATGCCCTTGCAGGTTGCGCCGTTCGCATCCTTTTCGACGTTGAAGCACTGGTTGATGATCACCGAGATGGGCGCCTGGAAGATCGCGTCCTTGATCTTGATGTCGTAGTAATCAACCGTCAGCGAAAGGCCGCGAACCTGGCTGGGTTCGATGACCGCACCGACCGTGATCGTGTCGGACTTTTCGGCCTTCAGATCGGGATTGCCGCCAAAGAAGGCGTTGACCTGCCCGGCAATCGGGCCGGGAATGCCGCCGATGGCCGACTGCGGTGCGCCCTGCGCGACGCAGATCGCCGCAACGCTGGCCGAAATGCCGGGGCCGGCGCAAGGATCGGTGCCGAGGCTGCCCGTGCCCGAAACCTGAGGCAGGAACAGCTCATACACGTTCGGCGCACGCACCGAGCGCTGGTAGTTGGCCCGCAGCTTCAGGCCTTCGATCGGGCTCCAGTCGCCGCCGAACTTGTAGGCGCTGACGCCGCCGGAGGTCGAGTAATTGGAGTAGCGGTAGCCTGCCTCGATATCCAGCGCGCGGAAGAACGGCTTGTCCTGAATGAGCGGCATCTTGAACTCAACGTAGGCTTCCTTGACGTTGTAGCCCTTGTTGCGGATCGAGAAGCCCTGACCGTAATAGATCAGGTCGCCCGAGGCATAGGCGTCGTCAACCAGCGTATCGGCGGTTTCACGGCGATAGTCGCCGCCGATCGAGATGGCGGCGGGCTTCGAGGCCAGCGGGCTGCTCAGGAAGTTGAGATCGCCCGAAATGCTGGCTTCGGCCACGAACTGGGTGGTCTTGTTGTCCTGCGATGCATTGCGCAGCACATAGGACAGCGCCTGCGGCGTGATGCCGTTGACCACAAACAGATTGAGCGGAACGCAGCCTGCGGCCCGGGCCGTTGCGTCGCGGCAGATCGCCGAACCGCCAGGACCGGCAACCACGTCCAGCGCCTGCGAAAGCGCATTGTAGGAAAGGTCGTTGCGCAGCAATTCGAACTTCTTGACTTCGGCATACTGAACCGAAGCATCCCAGTTCCAGTTCGAACCGATGGTGCCGCGCAACCCGCCGAGGATCTGGTAGGTCTTGCTGGTGTGCTCTTCGACGCGGCCACCGGTTTCGATCATGCGGCGACGGATGCCGATGGTCGAGGTGCCATCTTCGTTGATGGCCAGATTGGGGTTGGCTTCGGTGTTGAAGAACGCATTGCGCTCGTCGGGGCTGAGCAGCGGGTTGGACGGATCGATGTTGAAGGTGAAACCGGCGGTTGCCGTCGGCGCGAGCGTCGTCACGACCTTGACATGCTGGTACGAGCCCCAGCCGTAGAGTTCCACGCCGTCGGTCAGGTCATAGTTCCACAGCGCGGTCACGCCATAGCGTTCGAATGGAACCTGCGCATAGTTGACCGGGTTGTAGTTGTAACCCTTCACGCTCTTGGACAGCGTTCCGTCAGGCTGAACCTGGAAGCGGCCGCCCGCCAGCGTGTTGCCAGCTGCGTCGAGCGTTTTGGGCACATCGAATGCGGTGGGATAGGTGTTGGACGAACCGCAGAACGACACGTTGTCGCTCGAGCACAGCACCGTGTTGCTGAAGCTGCGTTCGCTATACTTCACACCCTGGCGCTGGGCATAGTTGGCCGAAACGATGAAGTGGCCGCGTTCGCCGACATTGAACCCAGCGGTCAGGCTGCCATCATAAAGAGCGCCATCGCCCTTGCCGGTGATCTGCGCGCCGCCGTCCATCGTCAGACCGGTGAACTTGTCGTCCAGCACGAAGTTGACCACGCCGGTCACAGCATCCGAACCATAGACCGCCGAAGCGCCGCCGGTGAGCACCTGAACGTTCTTGATCAGCGCGGTCGGGATCTGGTTGACGTCGACCGAACCCGTGGTGTCGTAAAGCGGGAGGCGCTTGCCGTTCATCAGCACGAGGGTGCGCTGCGAGCCGAGGCCGCGCAGATCGAGCGTGGCCGAACCGTCGCCCGGGTTGTTGCTGGCGCCGGTGGTGCCCGCAGCGAACTGCGGATTGACCGAGAGGATCTGCTCGACGGTGACGGTGTTGACCTGCTTGATCGCGTCAGCACCCACGATCGAAACCGGGCTCGAAGCGGTCAGGTCGGGCCGCTCGATGCGCGAACCCGTAACCACGATCACCTGCTCGGGCGCAGCGGCGTCGGCAGCCTGCGGTGCGGCCTGCGGATCGGTCTGGGCGGTAGCGGCAGTCGAAATCAGCGCGAGCGCAAGCGCAAACGGCGCAGTACCCGCATGCAGCGCGGAAATCTTGATGGTTTTCACGTGTCCAGTCCCTTCAATGGGCGGCCTGTCGATCGACGGCCACCGGAAGATGTTCCTCATGGCCCCATCAGCAGCCACCCGATCTTCGCCGGGCATGGCAGATGGCGCTCATATTGCGCGGAACGATGGACCTTAGTGGTAGAGAAACCGGGCCTGTTGGAAGGCCGTTCTTCGTGCAGTCCATAAATCGCCACCCATATGTGGCGGGAGTGCAACACATGGCCGGGCCCATGCAACGCCGCGCAAATCCGGGCTTTTTCGCGCCGGTCGACTATAAATTACGACCGGTCCGGCAGCATGACAATTTTTCGCCAAAAAAATGTCGCACTCACGTAATAATCATGCGCGCGCGCCATGCGATTCAGCGGCCAGCCGGGGCGAACAGCTGCGGATCGAGCCGCCCGCCCTGCCAGGTCAGTGCCCAATGCAAGTGCGGCCCGGTCGCGCGGCCGGTCATGCCGACATGGCCCAGCAGCTGCCCCTGAGCGACTCTGTCCCCCACATGCACCACCAGATCGGAGCAATGCAGGAATGCGGACGCAAGCCCCATGCCGTGGTCCACGATCAGCAGATGGCCCTCAAGCGTAAAGGCCGCGTCGGCCGCAGCCAGCACGACCACGCCGTCCGCCGGCGCCATGATCGGCGCGCCCGCCGGAGCCGCCAGATCGACGCCCCCGTGATAGGCTCCAGGCTCGCCGCGATAGATACGCTGCGCCCCGAACGCGCCCGATATCCGCCCGGATGCGGGCCAGATCATCGCCTGCCGCCAGCCCCCCACGTCGCTGCGCAGCGCACGGGCTGCGCCAATTTGCTTGAGTTCGGCGGCGCGGCGCTCACGAAAAGCGGCGTCCGGCATCTTGCCCGGCCGTTTCGCGACGTCGATCGTTTCGATACGCCAGCTGCGCGGCGTGATCGCCAGTGGCATGGCAAGGCCGAAGCCATCGGCGGCGGTCACGGACAACTGGACGGACGGTGGCGCATCCCGGTCAAATGCCGCGAAAAACGCGCCGTCCGGGGCCAGCGCCAGCGGTTTGCCGCCGAGCGTCACCGCGCGCGTGCCCGGCGGGGCGACCCCACGCAGCCAGCCGCCTTGCGTCAGCTTCCCGCTGTATTTGATGCCGCCGACGGTGGTCTGGCCCGGTACCGAGGGTGGAGCAACTGCGTCAGGCCCCGCGCTGGCCCCACACGCCGCCAGCAGCGCACATCCGGCGAGCAGCGCGCGCAGCACCCGCGCAAGGGCAGGCGGGCTCACGCTTCGCCGAGCAGGCGGCGCGTCGCGATTTCGGCGCTGGCGTAGGCTTCCTGCCGCTCCACGCTCCAGTAGCGCAGCAGGTCGAGCCCGATCCGCGCGCCGCTTACTGCGCACACGACATGGTCGCCGGCACTGATCTGGCGGAAGTGGCTGGGCAGGTAGTGAAGTCGCGCAAGGCGATTGGCAGGGTTCATCAGCATGACGGGCAATCTAGTGGCATGTGGGCCTCAAAGCAATTTCGGTTGGGTGTCCGCTGCCGAAGTTCCCCGCCCGCGGGCTGAGCCGCGCGGCGCTGAGGCTGCTGCGGGCTGCACATCCAGCACGCCGTCGGCGAACTCGATGTGCAGCAGGCCCTGCCCGGCCGCCGCCGCCCGTGCGCGGATCAGTTGGCCATCCGCGCCCGTTACCAGCGCATAGCCCCGCTTCAGCGGCGCTTTCGGATCGAGCGAGCGGCGCACGCGGTCGAGCGCTTCGACCTGCCCGCGCAGGCCCTCGATCCGCTGCAGGGCGAGTGCAGGCCGCAGCCGCTGGGCCGCCAGCCGCTCGCGCCCTTGCTGCAGCCTTGCCGTCAGCACCGCAGGCCGCAGCCCCGCCGCGCGCTGCGCCATCAGCGCCGCCGCGAGCCCGGTGCGGTGCGCCAGTGCGCGGCGCAGGCGGTCGCCCAGATCGTCGAGCCGCTGGGTTTGCCCATCGAGCAGCGCTTGCGGGTGCGGCAGGCGGCGCGCGCGCTGGTCCAGCCGCTCGCGCGCAAGGCTCACCAGCCGGACCACTGCACGCTGCTGCCGGGCATGCAGATCGGCAATTCCCGCTACCAGCTCGCCGCGCACCGGCACCGCAATTTCGGCGGCAGCGGTCGGCGTCGGCGCGCGCATGTCGGCGGCAAAATCGGCCAGCGTGGTATCAGTCTCGTGGCCCACCGCGCTGATCGTCGGGATTGTCGAGCCCGCAATGGCGCGCACGACGTCCTCGTCGTTGAAGCACCACAAGTCCTCGATCGAGCCGCCACCGCGCGCCACGATCACCAGATCGGGGCGCGGCACTGCGCCGCCCGGGGCGAGCGCTGAAAACCCGCGCACCGCCGCCGCGATCTGCGCCGCAGCGCCCGGCCCCTGCACCAGCACCGGCCACACCACGACATGCGTCGGAAACCGGTCGCGCAGCCGGTGCAGGATATCGCGGATCACCGCGCCGGTGGGTGATGTCACGACGCCAATCACGCGCGGCAGATAAGGCAGGGGGCGCTTGGCCAAGAGCGCGAACAGCCCTTCCGCTTCCAGCCGCGCCTTGGTCTTCGCCAGCAGCGCGAGCAGCGCGCCTTCGCCCGCGATCTCCATGCGCTCGATCACGATCTGATAGTTCGAGCGACCGGGATAGGTTGTCAGCTTACCGGTGGCGACGACCTCGATGCCATCTTCCGGCACAAAGCCCAGCCGCTGCGCACCGCCGCGCCACATGACGCCATCAAGCCGCGCACTTTCATCCTTGAGGCTGAGATAGAGGTGCCCGGAAGCGGCGCGCTTCACGCCGGACAGCTCGCCGCGCACCCGTACGAAGCCGAAGCGGTCTTCCACCGTGCGCTTGAGCAGCGCGGATATCTCGGTTATCGAAAGCGCCGGGGCGTTGTCGCCCGCGACTTCGCTCGCTAACAGCCCCGAACCGGGATCATCTCGAAAAGGCGGCGTTTCAGGCATGGACATCCTATTGCTCGGCTCGGGCGGCCGCGAACATGCGCTGGCGTGGAAGCTGGCGCAATCGCCGCATTGCACGACCCTGTGGGCTTCGCCGGGCAATCCGGGCGTCCTGTCGGTTCTGGACGCGGTCAACGCCCGCCGGGACCGCAGCGCGGAAATCGGCCAGCACGGCCTGTGTTTTGATATGGACCTGACCGACCACGCCGCCGTGCTCGATTTCTGCGCGACGTACCGGGTCGATCTGGTCGTGATCGGTCCCGAAGCGCCGCTGGTCGATGGCCTTGCCGATTCGCTGCGCGCCGCGGGCATCGCCGTGTTCGGGCCGAGCCGCGCGGCGGCGCAACTTGAAGGCTCGAAGGGCTTCACCAAGGACTTGTGCACTCGGGCCGGCATCCCCACCGCAGGCTATGTCCGCGCCTCCAGTGCCGCCGAAGCGCACGCTGCGCTGGCCCGCTTTGCCATTCCCGTCGTGATCAAGGCCGACGGGCTCGCGGCCGGCAAGGGCGTGGTGATCGCGCTGACGGCGGAGGAAGCCACCGCGGCGATCGACGACATGTTCGGCGGCGCATTCGGCGGCGCGGGGGCGGAAGTGGTGATCGAGGAGTTCCTCGAAGGCGAGGAAGTCAGCCTGTTTGCCTTGACCGACGGGAACGCCATCATGGCCTTTGGATCGGCGCAGGACCACAAGCGGGTGGGCGAGGGCGATACCGGCCCCAATACCGGCGGCATGGGCGCCTACAGCCCCGCCCCCGTGCTGACGCCAGAACTCGAAGCCCGCGCAATGGACGAAATCATCGCCCCCACGGTCAAGGCTATGGCGGAGGCAGGCATGCCCTATTCGGGCGTGCTGTTCGCCGGGTTGATGCTGACGGCGGACGGCCCCAAGCTGATCGAATACAATTGCCGCTTCGGCGATCCCGAATGCCAGGTGCTGATGCTGCGGCTGGAAAGCGATCTAGTCGAAACCCTCGCGGCCTGCGCGCGCGGCCAGCTTGCAGCCGCACCGCCCCCGATTTTTGCCGCCGACAGCGCGATGACCGTGGTCGTGGCGGCGAAGGGCTATCCCGGTACCCCGGCGGCAGGGGGGCGGATCGAAGGCTTGGCTGCTGCCGAAACGCGCGGCGCGCATGTTTTCCATGCGGGTACCGCGCTCACCGAAGACGGCGCGCTGATCGCCAAGGGCGGGCGCGTGCTCAATGTCGCGGCGCGAGGGCGCAATTTGCGCGAGGCGCGCGACCGGGCCTACCGCGCGATCTACGATGTGCGTTACGCCGACGGGTTCTGGCGCAGCGATATCGGCTGGCGCGGCCTCATGCGGCTCGGCTCGGAAGCGCGCGAACGGGCGCGGGCCAGCCGTCCATCACGCGCGGCAGATGTGTTTCGCCAGCGCGGTGCCCGGCGGCTGGCGCTGTTTCACTGCGATCACTTCGAGCCCTGGCGCAATGCGCCCCGCACGATCGGGCCGGAGAATGCCGCGCTGATCGAGCGGTTTGCCGAGACCACCGCCGCGATGGCGCACGCGCAGCGCCTGACGCTGTTCTATCGCCCGCACGTCAAGCCGATCGACGCGCCGCGCGCGGGTGGGCGGTTCGTCGCGGGCGACCCGCTCGGCTTCGCGCGGCTGCGGGATGCCGATCTGGCGGTGACCAGCCCTGCGATCCGCGCGCTGGTCGCGGCCGGGCACGAACTGCAACTCCACATCCATCACGAGCGGGTCACCCGCAACACCCGCTACACCCCCGAAACGCGCTGGGCCGATCATCTCGAAACCTGCGGCGAGGCCGCGGATTCGGCGCGGCTTGAACTGTTGGTGCAGCTGTCGCTCGAAGCCGTGCGGGCGGAAAGCGGGCTCGCCATGGACACATGGCTCTTTGTCCACGGCAACTGGGCACTGGCCGCATCGGATCCGCGCGTGTGCGGGGTCGAGGACGAACTCGCGATCCTGCAGCGCAACGGTTGCGCGGGGGATTTTACCTTTCTGGGCGAGCCGCATGACGTGTTCTGCCTGCCGGATTTCACCGCGCCCTCGCTGGTAAAGCCCGTGCAGGGGGCCAAGGCCTATGATCGGGCGGAGGCCGAAGCGATCCCCGCGTGGGGGGCCGAAGCGCGCGTAGCAGCAGAGCGCCTGTTCATCTGGTCCGCCGCCCATGGCCGCGATGCCCATTCGCTGGATTACACCAGCCTGCCGGTCATCCAGCGCGCCAGTGACCCGTCCGGCTGGGCCACCGAACTTGCGCAAAATGCAGTGCTGCTCGGCGATACGCTCTACCTTGGCACGTATGCCCATTCGATGAGTCCGCGCCACGGCCCGCATGACACCATGGTGTTTCCGCATGCGCATCCACCGGTGCGCCGGATGCTCGAAACGCTGCACCAAAGCGCAGCGCAGGCAGGGCTCGCCGTGGCACAGCTCACAGCCAGCGAAGTGCGCGCCGAAATCCTTGCCAGTGGATGAGGCCGCCATTGCGGCCTACGAAGCCGACGTCCGCGCCTTCCTTGCCGAACGGCTGGATACCATGGGCGCAGACGCGGGGGGACTTGCGAACTTCTATTTGCGCAAGCTCGAAACCGGGCGGGTGCTGAGCCGCTACGACCGCGAACTGCTGGTCCTGCTGGCGGGCGAAGCGCGCGTGGTCCACGCCGGAATCGGCATTGGCCAGCTCAGCGCCGCGCTCGCGCTGCAGGGCAGCGAGGTGCTGGGCATTGAAGTCGATCCGCGGCGGCATGCTGCAGCGGAAGCCTTGCGCCAGCGTGTTGCCCCCCTTGCGCGCTACACCATCCGCGCCGCCCGGTTCAGCGAGGGGCTGGACCCGGCGTTCGCGGCGGCGGGCGCAACGTTGCTGTTCACCAATGTCGTCGCCAGTTGGAGCGAGGGGGACTACGCGGCAACGATTGCGGCCATGCAGCGGTTTGGCCGGACTATCCTCGACCTTGCGCGGTTTGGTGAGGCGCGGCCCGAACCCGACGCGCGCGCCGCGCTCGCCGACCGGCTCGGGCAGGCGGGGTTTGCGCTGCGCCCGCTGTCCTTCCGCGCGCAGAACACCGCATTTGTCGAAGCGCGTCTGCTGCGCGCGTAAAGCCTCAGCCCGCTTTGTCGGCCACCAGCGCAGCCAGATCAGCCTCAGGCCGCGCGCCGTAGTGCGCAATCACTTCGGCCGCGCAGATCGCGCCGAGCCGGAGACACTCGGCAAGGCTGCGCCCGCGCACGTGGCCGAACAGGAACCCGGCGGCAAACAAGTCGCCCGCCCCCGTCGTATCGACCACTTGCGCGACCGGTTCGGCGGGTACCGAAACATGCTCGCCGTGCGAGACCGCATGCGCGCCATTTTCGCTGCGCGTCACCACCAGCGTCGGCACTTTGGGTGCAAGCTGCGCGATGCCTGCGTGGAAGTCCTCGATCCCGGTGAGCGCCGCCAGTTCATGCTCGTTGGCGAACAGGATATCGATCTGGCCCTGCGCGATCAGCGCGCGGAAATCATCGCCGTGGCGTGCGATCACGAACCCGTCGGAGAGCGTGAACGCGACCTGCCGCCCGGCCCCGCGCGCCGCCTCGATCGCGCGGCGCATCGCCCGGCGCGGCTCTTCCGGATCCCACAGATAGCCCTCGAGATAGAGCACCGAGGCCGACGCGATGGTCGCCTCGTCCAGCGCGGAAGCCGGCAAATACTGCGACGCGCCGAGATACGTGTTCATCGTGCGCTGGCCATCGGGCGTCACGAAAATCAGGCACCGCGCGGTTGCCGGGTCCTCCCCGCGTGCGGGCGTGGCGAATTCGATGCCGCCAGCCCGGATATCGTGCGCGAACACTTCGCCGAGCTGGTCGTCCGCGACCTGGCCGATGAACGCGCACTTCGCGCCGAGCGCCGCCAGCCCGGCCAGCGTGTTGGCGGCCGAGCCTCCGGAAATCTCGCGCGCCGGGCCCATCGCCTCATAGAGCGCGTGCGCGCGTTCGGTGTCGATCAGTGTCATCCCGCCTTTGGCGAGGCCCAGCCGCTCCACTTCCGCTTCGGTCGCGGGGGCCATGACATCGACGATGGCGTTGCCGATTGCGATGACATCCAGGCTGGCGGGGGAAGCGGTCATGCAGGCACTCCGGATGGAAAGAGAACTGAGGCAGCCCGTAGCGGGCGCGATGCAGCGGTGCAATGCCGCGCTGCCGCGAGGGGCCACGGCGTTGACAGCAGACAGCGCAGCGGCGATTCACCCATTCCATGAACCGACGCATTCTCCTGGCTTTCCCAGCGCTGCTGGCGCTTTCCGCCTGCGGCACCGACGATGCCACGCTGCGCCCGCTGCCAGCGCCGGTGCGCCCCGCGCTGATCCGTCCCGCGCCGCCGCCCATGCCGCAATCCCAGCAGCGCCGCGCCGCGCATGTGTTCTCCGCGCCGGGGCTTGAAGGCGTGATCGGTGCCGATGCCGATGCGCTAACTCGCCTGTTCGGCCCGCCCCGCCTCGATGTGCGTGATGGCGATGCGCGCAAGCTGCAGTGGAGCGGCACCGCCTGTATTCTCGATGCCTATCTCTATCCGCCGGACAATGGCTGCCGCGCCGCCGCCACGTATGTCGACGCACGGCGCGGCGATGGCCGCGATGTCGATCGCGCGGCTTGCGTGGCAGCGCTGCGGCAATCACCGCGGCGCTGAAGAGTCAGTCCTCCACCGCGAACGTGATCTCGGCATGGGCGCGCAGGCGTTCGACCAGCGCCTCGCCCAGCAGCGCGCCCGGGGTCGCGATGGCACCCGGTGCTGCGCAGGAGAGCAGCGCGATGCCCGTCTCGGCGAGCATCCGGCTGGTCGAGCCATAGCCCGGATCGTAGCGCCCCTTGACGCCATAGCGCAGCGTGCGGCCATCGGGCATTTCGCCGACGAAGAGCACGTCGTAATGCCCGTTCTGGCGTTCTTCCGCGGTCGGTCCCTCGCCCGGCGCGGGCTCGTTCGGCCCGCCGATCATCGGGGTGCGCGCGATATGCTCGGCAATCGCCTGGCCTTGTTCGCCCGGCCCGGTCAGCATCATCTCGTCATAAACGAAATCGGCCCCATAAGGCTGGCCGCGCAACAGATTGGTGCGGTGGACGTTCTTCGTGTTGATCACCGCCATGATGAACGGCGCGGCCCAGCTGCCCGTCGCGTCATCGAGGAACGGCTGGTCACCGGCGGGCTGCGGCGGACCTTCGAAACCGGGGGTCAGGCCAAACGGGCTCGTCATGATCGGGATCAGCGCCGGGTTTGCGCCCAAAGCCTTGAGCGTCGCGCCGAGGCTGGCTGCGGTGCCGCCCGAAAACCCGCCCTGCATCGCGCGCACCCGGCACTTCACGCGCGGCATGGGAGTGCCAAAGCGCGCCACGGCCTCCTGCTGCAGCATGAACACGCCGAGATCGAAGGGGATCGAATCGAAGCCCGAGGAAAAGCTGACCCGCGCGCCGGTTGCTTGCGCCTGCTCGTGCAGGGCGTCGACCATCTGGCGCATCCACACCGGCTCGCCGCAGAGGTCGGCATAATCGGTGCCCGCCGCCACGCAGGCGCGCAGCACGGGTTCGCCATAGAGCTGGTACGGCCCCACGGTGGTCAGCACGACCCGCGTCTGCTCAGCCATCGCGGTCAGGCTTGCCGGATCGCTTGAATCGGCCACAACCAGCGGCGTATCCTGCGGCGCGCCGATCAGATCGCGCACTTCGGCAAGCTTGGCGGCGCTGCGGCCCGCCATGGCCCAGCGCGGCCCCTCGGTGCCATAGTGATGCGCCAGGTATTCGGCGACCAGACGCCCGGTATAGCCGGTTGCGCCATAGACAATGATATCAAACTGCCGATCGGCCTTGTTGCTCGCCATGTCTCTCTCCCTCGTTTTATTGTTCTGATGGTAGCGTCAAAATTTGGGCATTCACAGTTTCGGCAGGGTCACCCCGCGCTGCCCCATGTATTTGCCTGCCCGATCAGCATAGCTCACCTCGCACGGTTCGTTGCCCTGCAGAAACAGGAACTGGCAGGCCCCTTCGTTGGCATAGATCTTCGCGGGCAGCGGCGTGGTGTTCGAAAACTCCAGCGTGACATGGCCTTCCCAGCCCGGCTCCAGCGGGGTCACGTTGACGATGATCCCGCAGCGCGCATAGGTCGATTTGCCAAGGCAGATCACCAGCACGTCGCGCGGCACGCGGAAATATTCGACCGTGCGCGCCAGCGCGAAGGAGTTGGGCGGGAT
The DNA here is from genome assembly GCA_903828025.1 of uncultured Sphingomonadales bacterium. GTDB lineage: Bacteria > Pseudomonadota > Alphaproteobacteria > Sphingomonadales > Sphingomonadaceae > Novosphingobium. The sequence goes on along the minus strand of CAIKKO010000425.1, from coordinate 737 downwards.
CACGCAGACCTCGGTCTTGCGGTCGACAAACGAGTTGGAATCGAAATTCTTGGGGTCCACCACCGCCGAATCGACATTGGTGAAGATCTTGAACTCGTCCGCCACCCGCGCATCATAGCCATAGGACGAGAGGCCGTAGCTGATGCAGCCCTCGCGCCGCTGGTTCTCCACGAACGGCTCGATCATGCCATGTTCGAGCGCCTGTGTGCGGATCCACTTGTCGGATTGAATGGCCAAGACTGCACTCCGGGTAAAAACGAAAAGGGACCGTGGGTCAGGCCAGATTGGCCGGGCCGAAGGCGTGGGGCAAGAGGGTGGAAAGCGGCCTGCGCACGATTGCGTCTGCGCCCACTCCGATCACTTCGGGGTCGGTCCCGCCAAGCGCGGCCAGTTCATGCAACATCTGGCGGCAACGCCCGCACGGCATGACCGGCGCGGGACCGGGCACCGCCTCGCCCGTCGCATCGGGCTGGCCGCCCGCCACCGCCACCGCAATCAGCTCGCCGCGCCGCCCTTCACCCATCGCCCGCGCCACGGCATTCGCTTCGGCGCAGAGCGATAGGCCATAGCTCGCGTTCTCGACATTGGCGGCGCTGACCACCGCGCCATCGGCGAACAGCAACGCTGCGCCCACGTGAAAGCCCGAATAGGGCGCGTAAGCATGGCGGGAGGCGGTAATAGCCGCGCCAGCCAGCATCATGGGGTCCAGCATCGTGGACTTCCCGGCATCGGGCCCG
>CAIKKO010000424.1 GCA_903828025.1 uncultured Sphingomonadales bacterium | reverse complement strand
TGCGCGGGGGCCGCGCGCTCAATATCGGCGTGATCACCGCCTATAACGACATGCTTTCGGCGCATCAGCCCTATGGCCGCTATCCGGAGCAGATCAAGCTGTTCGCCCGCGAAGTCGGTGCCACCGCGCAAGTTGCAGGCGGGGTTCCCGCGATGTGCGACGGGGTGACGCAAGGCCAAAGCTCGATGGAGCTCTCGTTGTTCAGCCGCGACACCATCGCCATGGGCACCGCTGTCGGCCTCAGCCACGGGATGTATGAAGCCGCGCTGCTGCTCGGGATCTGTGACAAGATCGTGCCGGGCCTGCTGATCGGCGCGCTGCGCTTCGGCCACTTGCCGACGATCCTCGTCCCCGCTGGCCAGATGCCTTCAGGCCTCGCCAACAAGGAAAAGCAGCGCATCCGCCAGCTCTATGCCGAGGGCAAAGTGGGCCGCGACGAACTGCTCGAAAGCGAGAGCGCAAGCTACCATTCGGCCGGTACTTGCACGTTCTACGGCACCGCCAATTCCAACCAGATGATGATGGAAATGATGGGCCTGCACATGCCGGGCGCGAGCTTCGTGCCGCCCGGCACCAAGCTGCGTCAGGAACTGACGCGCGCCGCCGTCCACCGCGCGGCGGCGATTGGCTGGGACGGGGAAGACTATCGCCCGCTCGGCGCTTGCGTCGATGAAAAGGCGATCATCAACGCGATTGTCGGCCTGCTCGCCACGGGCGGTTCGACCAACCATGTGATCCATCTCCCCGCGATCGCCCGCGCTGCGGGGGTGCAGATCGACTGGGACGACATGGACGAACTCAGCCGCGCCGTGCCGCTGATCACCAGCATCTATCCCAACGGTTCGGGCGATGTGAACGGCTTCGCGGCGGCGGGCGGCATGCCCTATGTGATCCGCGAGCTGGTCGAAAGCGGCCTCGCGCATGGTGATATCCGCACGGTTTACGGCACCTCGCTGCTCGAAGGCGCGCAGCAGCCGGTGCTGGATGGCGAAACGCTGCGCTGGGAGCCAGCCCCGGCGGAAAGCGCGAACCCGGCCATGCTCCGCCCCGTCAGCGATCCGTTCCAGCCCGAGGGCGGCCTCCGGCTCGTGCAGGGCAACTTGGGGCGCGGCACGATCAAGGTTAGCGCGGTCGACAAGTCGCGCTGGACCATCGAGGCGCCGTGCCGGGTGTTCTCGGAGCAAAACGACGTGATCACCGCGTTCAAGGCGGGCGAACTGGAGCGCGATGTGGTCGTGGTCGTGCGGTTTCAAGGCCCCGCCGCCAATGGCATGCCCGAACTGCACAAGCTTACGCCGTCGCTCGGCGTGCTGCAGGACCGGGGCTTTCGCGTTGCGCTGGTCACCGATGGCCGCATGTCCGGCGCTTCGGGCAAAGTGCCCGCAGCGATCCACGTTTCGCCCGAAGCCAAGATGGGCGGCGCGCTGGCCAAGCTGCGCGACGGCGATGTGGTGCGCGTCTGCGCGGATAGCGGGGAGCTCGTTGCGCTGGTCGATCAGGCCGAATGGGACGCGCGGGATGCAGCCCATGCGCCCGCCGAAGCCATGGGCGTAGGCCGCGAGCTGTTTGCCCTGATGCGCCACTATTCCGATCCCGCCGAGCGCGGCGGTTCGGCGATGCTGGCAGCGGCAGGGCTTTGAGGACACACTAGCACCAACAATAATAAGAGGGGGAGCGACTGATGCAACTGGTAGCCGTCGACATCGGCGGGACTCACGCCCGCTTTGCTCTGGCCGAAGTCGAGGCGGGCCGGGTGGTCAGCCTGGGCGAGGCGGTGACGCTCAAGACCGCCGATCACCCCAGTTTCCAGCTCGCCTGGCAGGAGTTCGAGCGCCTTGCCGGTGGCAGCGTGCCGCCCGCCGTGGCGATTGCCGTGGCCGGACCGGTCGGCGGCGAGGTGATCCGCTTCACCAACAACCCCTGGATCATCCGCCCCGCGCTGATCCCCGAAAAGCTTGGGGCCGAGCGCCAGATCGTGGTCAACGATTTCGCTGCCGTCGCGCATGCGGTGGCACAGGCGGACGAAGACCATCTGCTGCACCTTTGCGGGCCGGATGTGCCGCTGCCCGCCATCGGCACGATCAGCGTAGTTGGGCCGGGCACGGGTCTTGGCGTCGCGCAGCTGTGGCGCAGCGGCGGCACCTACCATGTCCAGCCCACCGAAGGCGGCCATATCGATTATGCTCCGCTCGACAAGATCGAGGATGCCATCCTGGCGCGGCTGCGCGGGCGGCATCGCCGCGTCTCGGCCGAGCGCGTGGTGGCGGGGCCGGGCATTGTCGATATCTACGAAACGCTTGCCAGCATCGAGGGCCGGGCGATTGTCTCGCTCACCGACAAGGAACTCTGGGCGCTCGGCACCAGCGGAGAAGACAGCCTCGCCGCTGCTGCGGTCGACCGCTTCTGCCTTTCGCTTGGCAGCGTCGCGGGCGATCTCGCGCTGGCCCACGGCGCAAGCGCACTGGTCATGGCGGGCGGGCTGGGCCTGCGCATCAAGGACTCGTTGATCCGCTCGGGCTTTGCCGAGCGCTTCAGCGCCAAGGGACGATTCGAGGGGTTGATGGCCGCCATGCCGGTCAAGCTCATCACCCATCCCCAGCCCGGCCTATTCGGCGCATCGGCAGCTTTCGCGCAGGCCTACGCGGCCTGATTGGCGGTTTTGGGAGGGATGGGCGAACCCGCTTGCCAAGCGCGCGGCGCTCGCTTAGCCATGCCTTAACCGAGCGATTAAGGGAATAGGTCATGAGCTTCGAAACAATCCGCGTCGAAATGGTCGGCAACGTCCGTCGCATCGTGCTCAACCGTCCCGAGCGATTGAATGCCTGCCCGCCCAACATGGCGGTCGAGATCGGCGATGCCCTGTATGATCTGGAAGGTGCGCGCGCGGTCATGATCACGGGCGAGGGCCGCGCGTTCTGTTCGGGTGCCGACCTTGCCACGACCGGTACGCGCAGCATCGCCGGAGGGCCCGGGAGCTACAAGGCGCTGACCGAAAGCTACAACCCGCTGATCGCCAAGCTCTCCCGCCTGCCAGTGCCGCTGGTCTGCGCGGTGAACGGCGTGGCGGCCGGTGTCGGCTGCTCGCTCGCGCTGATGGGTGATTTCGTGATCGCCGCAAAGAGCGGGTATTTTCTGCAGGCGTTCGTCAATATCGGACTGGTTCCGGATGGCGGTTCGAGCTGGATCCTGCCGCGCCTCATCGGCAAGCCGCGCGCGATGCAGATGATGATGCTGGGTGAACGTGTGCCCGCCGAAACGGCCGTAGACTGGGGCATGATCTACAAAGCGGTGGACGATGCGGCGCTGGCAGACGAAGCTTTGGCACTAGCACAGCGGCTCGCCAATGGCCCGACCGTCGCGCTCGGCGTGATGCGCCAGAACGTGGCGCGCGCGCTAGAATGCGATCTCCCGGCCGCGCTGCTGGGCGAAGCCGAAGGCCAGTGGAAGGCCGGGGACAGCGCCGACGCCGCCGAAGGCATCGCGGCCTTCCTCGAAAAGCGCAAGGCCGATTTCAAGGGCCGATAAGTGCATCTCGAACACGATCCTGCCGCCCCTGCAGCGGACCTCATCGGCTTTGACGATTTCCTCAAGGTCGATATCCGCATTGGCACGATCGTCAGCGCCGAACCCTATCCCGAAGCGCGCAAGCCCAGCATCAAGCTGGCGATCGACTTCGGGGAGGGCATCGGCGTCAAGCGCTCCAGCGCGCAGATCGCCGCGCTTTATGCGCCGGAGGAGCTGATCGGTCGGCAAGTTGCAGCGGTGGTCAATTTCCCGCCGCGCCAGATCGGCAAGATGATGTCCGAAGTGCTGACAGTCGGCTTTCCCGATACCGAGGGCCGCGTCGTGCTGTTTGCGCCCGATCAACCTGTGCCCAACGGCGCGCGCTTGTTTTAAGGGTTCACAGTACCCGATCCGTTCGTGTCGAGCGAAGTTGAGACACCTGGCACTTTGTGTCTCACCTTCGCTCGACACGAACGGACGTTGCTTGATGCCAAAGGCTTAGCCGCGCACCAGTTCCTCATCGAGGAACGCGCCCACATCTGCCAGATCGACATTCTTCGCCAGAAACGTCTGCCCGATCCCGCGCAGGAGCAGGAAGGGCAGCGTGCCCGCGTCCATCTTCTTGTCGTGGAGCATGTGATTCTTGAGCGTCTCGCCGCTGCAGTCCATGTCCAGCGCCTTCAGCGAGGCGGGCAGGCCCATGGCTGCGATATGCGCTGCCACCCGCTCGGCGTCCTGCCCGCGCATCAGCCCGGTGCGTGCAGAATAGCGCGCCGCGAGGATCATGCCGAGTGCAACGCCTTCGCCGTGGAGCAGCCGATCCGAAAAGCCCGTCTCGGCCTCCAGCGCATGGCCGAAGGTGTGCCCCAGATTGAGCAGCGCGCGCACGCCGGTGGTTTCCTTCTCATCCGCCGCCACGATCCGCGCCTTGGCAGCAACGCTGCGGGCGATGGCGAACTCGCGCGCATCGGCGTCCCCTGCCAGCAGCCGCGAACCGTTCGCCTCGCACCATGCGAAGAATTCGGCATCGTCGATCAGCCCGTACTTCACCACTTCGGCATAGCCCGCGCGCGTCTCGCGCAGCGGCAGCGTATCGAGCGCCAACGGATCGGCCAGCACCAGCACGGGCTGGTGGAACGCGCCGACCAGATTCTTGCCCGCTGCGGTGTTGATTGCCGTCTTGCCGCCCACGCTGGAATCGACTTGCGCCAGCAGCGTCGTCGGCAGCTGGATGAAACCGCACCCGCGCTTGACCATCGAAGCGGCAAACCCGGTGAGATCGCCGATCACTCCGCCGCCCAGCGCGATGACGCAATCCTTGCGCTCGACCCCCTGTTCGAGCAGCCATTCGGTGGTGCGCGCGAGGCTGGCCCAGCTCTTGGTGCTTTCCCCGGCGGGGAGCACCAGCCAGGCGCTGGCAATGCCCTCAGCCGCTAGCGAGGCCTCGACTGTCGCGCGCCAGGCTGCGGCCACGTGTTCATCCGTTACCACCGCCACGCGGCTGCCCCGGATAAACGAGCGGCAATGGCGGCCAGCTTGTGCCAGCAGCCCGGCCTCGATGCGCACCTCATAGGGCGCGCCTGCGATATTCACCGGGATTACAGCCATGCGTCGATTGCTTTCAGGATGGCGAGCACGGTCGCCTGATGCGGCTGGTTGCCGCTGGTCACGTGGATCGGGGCCTGCGCATAGGCGCTCTCGCGTTCGGCCTTGAGGCGGGTGATGATCTCGCGCGGATCACCGGTCCGCAGCAAAGGCCGGTTGCCCTTGCGCCCGACGCGCGCGACGAGCGTATCGACATCGCTGTCGAGCCACACGGCGATCGCACGGTCCAGAATCAGCGCGCGGGTATCGGGATCGACGAAGGCCCCGCCGCCCGTGGCGAGCACACGGCGCGCGCGCTGGTCGGTATGCCCTTCACTCTGGCCCCCGCCTTCGCCCACCAGCCGCGCGATCACGCGCCGTTCGCCGCTGCGGAAATAGGCCTCACCATAGCTGGCGAAAATCTCGGGGATCGACATTTGCGCGGCGCGCTCGATCTCGTCGTCGGCATCGAGGAACGGCCAATCCAGCATCGCCGCGAGTTTGCGGCCGACCGTGGTCTTGCCCACGCCCATCATCCCGACAAGCACGATCGAACGGTCAAGCCGGTCTGCCAGCCGCCCGGCCAGATTCGGTGAAGAAGACGCGTCCTCGTGCTCCATTGCCGCGCCGCCTATAGTTGGGCTAGTGCCCAGTGCAAGGGTTGTGCATGGGTAGTGTTGGGGTTGCGGCTGCAGCCTGCTGCGAACGAAGGGCAAGGATCGCGTGAGCGCCTGGGTAAAAGCGCGAATTTGGGCAATCGGTGCCATGGTGGCAGCGATTTTGACAGTGATTGCGGTACTGGTGATGGCATGGATCATGGGCGATGCGCAGCCGACGCGCTGGATAGAAACACCGGTTCCGGTTTCGACCGATGGATTGGCGCACCCTCCGGCACAGAGACCGGACGTGGGCCAGAAATCGGGCTTGGGACAATGACGACAGCACGGACCAGCGAGAGCCAGAGCCGCAGCCGGTGGACCGCTTTGCGGCGGGTGCTGCTCACTTGCGCCGCCATTGGCGGTCTGTCCGGCGTGGTTGCGGCACAGGAATCGCTGCTACCGCCGGGTTTCGACGACAAGCCGGCCGCGCCCCAGCCGCGCAAGCCGCAAGCCCCGCGCCCGGCGCCCGCACCTGTTGCCACACGCGCTGCAGCATCGGCACCCGTTCAGGTGCAGCGCGGCTCGTCAGCCCCAGCGCAAGTGATCGCCCCATCGCCCCAACCCGCCCTGTCCACGGAGGCGGCGCAAGGTGGCCCGGCTGAACCCGCGCCTGCAGCACCGCCGCATGACACGCTCGCCGATATCGACCCCGCACTGATCGATCAGCTTGTCGCCAGCGCCAAGCCGAAAGCAGACATCCCGCCGCAGGCCCAGCGCAGCCTTGCACGTGTTGGCTTTCTCGATGCGAGCGATGGCGGCTTTCCGGCGCTGGGCAGCTACTATCTCAATGGGGCCTTCGTTGCCGACCTGCTCGGCAAGCTGCAGGGTGATCTGGTCTCGCGTTGGGGGCACATCCTGCTCCGCCGCGCGCTGGTGAGCCGGCTTGCCACCCCGGTCGACATGAACGGCGCGGACTGGGCGGCCTTGCGTGCAGGGGTGCTGCTGCGCATGGGCGAGGCGGATGCCGCGCGCGCCATGGTGCAAGAGGTCGACAACGGGTTCTATACCCCCGGGCTTGAGGACGCCGCGATGGCGAGCTTTCTCGCCACCGCCGATCCCGTCGGCCTGTGCCCGGTCACCGCGCTCACTGCCGCGCGGCGTCAGGGGTGGGACTGGGACCTCTCCCGCGCGATCTGCACCGCCTTCACCGGCGGGGAAGGCGCGCCGGCGCTTGCCGTGCTGGATGGCGCGATGCGCCGGGGGATCGCGCCGAAGGTCGATATTCTGCTGGCGCAAAAGTTTGCCGGTGCCGCCTCGCAAGGGCACCGCGCCGTTACCATCGAGTGGACCGGAGTCGACAACCTGACCCCGTGGCGCACCGGCCTTGCGCTGGCAACCGGCCTGCAGCCGCCCGAAGCCCTGCGCAAGCAGGCCGGTGCGGCTTATGCCGCGGTGGCCGTGCGCGCGCCGATGCTGCCGCTGGCCGCGCGGGCCGAAGCCGCCGATCTGGCGGCCGAGCGCGGCATTCTTTCGTCAGCCGCGATGGTCGACCTCTACAGCGAGATCCACGCTCAGGGCGATCCCGACGCGACATGGAGCCCGCTCAGCGAGACTTTGCGCAACGCCTACCTCGCGCAAGCTGCAACCGACCGGCTTAGCGCCATCCGCACGCTGTGGGGCGATGCCAGCGATCCGGACCGGGCCTATTCACGCCTCGTGCTGACCGCTTATGCCTCCGCGCGCATTGCCCCCGATGCCGCGCTGGCGGGCGATGCCAAAGGGCTCATCGCTTCGATGCTCACTGCCGGGCTCGACCAGAACGCCGTGCGCTGGGCGCCGGTCGTGCCAGTGGGCAGCGAAGCATGGGGGCTGATCGCGCTCGCCTCGCCTGCCAAGCTGGCGGCGGTCAGCAACGATAGCCTGAACAGCTTCAAGTCCGGCGACGACAGCGCCAAAGGCCTGCGGTCACGCTTTCTGCTGGCCGGGCTGATGGGCCTTGGCCGAGTCGATCCCGCGACGGCCCGCACGTTCGCCGAAGCACTGCAGCTTGATTTCGCCCGCAAGACGCGCTGGACACAGGCGATTGATGCAGCGGCGGAATCGGACAATGCGGTTCTGGTCGCGCTGCTCGCCGGGTTCGGCATGCAGGGCAGCGGCTGGGACAAGATGACGGCGCTGCATCTCTACCACATCGTCGCGGCGCTGCGCCGTGTCGGCTTGGACGGCGAGGCGCGGATGATCGCGGCGGAGGCCGTTTCGCGGGTTTGACGCATGGTGGAACAGGGTCCGCCCAGCTCCGCCCGAACCGGCGATCCGATTGCGGCCTTCCTGGCGATGCTCGCGGCCGAACGCGGTGCTGCTGCCAACACGCTTGCCGCCTATGGCCGCGATCTGCGTGCAGCGCGCGAAGAGATCGGCGATCTGGTTGCGGCAGACAGCGCGGCTTTGGCAAACCTCGCGCACGCTTGGCGCGCGCTGGCCCCCTCCAGCCTCGCCCGCAAATCCTCGGCGCTGCGCCAGTTTTACGGCTTTCTACATGATGAAGGCCTGCGCGCCGACGATCCCAGCGGCGCGCTGCCGCGCCCCAAGCACCGCCGCCCGCTGCCGCGCCTGCTTGGGCATGGCGAAATCGACGCGCTGTTCACTTGCGCTGAAGCCGAGGCATCCACCAGGACGGGTGAGGGCGCACGGATGCTGGCGCTGCTCGAACTGCTCTATGGCTCGGGCCTGCGCGCGAGCGAACTGGTGTCGCTGCCGCTGAGCGCCGTCCCACGCGATGCGCCGTTCCTGATGATCACCGGCAAGGGCGGGCAACAGCGCATGGTGCCGGTTGGTGCGCGCGCCGCCACCGCGCTTGCGGCATGGCTGGCAGTGCGCCCCGGCGGCGGACGCTGGGTCTTCCCGAGCCCGCGAGGGGGGCACCTGACACGAGTGCGGCTGTTCCAGCTGCTGCGCGATCTGGCGCTGAGGGCCGGGCTCGATCCCGAAAAGGTCAGCCCCCACGTCTTGCGCCATGCTTTTGCCACGCATCTGCTGGAGGGCGGGGCGGACTTGCGCGTGCTCCAGACCCTGCTGGGCCATGCCGATATCGCCACCACACAGATCTACACCCATGTCGATGCCGCGCGGCTCGTGGTGCTGGTCAATGCCCGCCATCCGCTCGGCGGACCGCACGGCGGCGCAAAAAGCCCCGCAAAAGGTTGACCGCGCCGTCCGCCGACCCTAGCGCGACGGGGATGATTTCCTACCTCGAATTCGAAAAGCCGATTGCCGCGCTCGAAGCGCGGATCGCCGAGCTGCGCGAGACGGCGCAGTCTGGCCAGCTCGACATCACGGCAGAAATCCGGCGGCTTGAGGGCAAGTCCGCCGAGCTGCTCGCGGCCACCTACCGCTCGCTGACCCCGTGGCAGAAGACCCAAGTCGCCCGCCACCCTTCGCGCCCCCAATTCCGCGACTATGTCACCCGTGCGTTCACCGGCTTCATGCCGCTGGGCGGGGACCGCAAGTTTGGCGAGGACGCCGCGATCATCGGCGGCTTTGCCGAGCTGGATGGCCGCGCGATCATGCTCATCGGGCACGAAAAGGGCAACGACACCCAAAGCCGCATCCGCCACAACTTCGGCATGGGCAAGCCCGAGGGCTACCGCAAGGCGATCCGCCTGATGGAACTCGCGAGCCGGTTCGGCCTTCCGGTCGTTACGCTGGTCGATACTTCGGGCGCCTTTCCCGGGATCGAAGCCGAAGAGCGCGGACAGGCCGAAGCCATCGCCCGCTCGACCGAGGCCTGCCTCGCGCTGGGCGTGCCGATGGTGGCCGCCATCGTGGGTGAGGGCGGATCGGGCGGCGCAGTCGCGCTGGCCAGTGCCGAGCGCGTGCTCATGCTCGAACATGCGGTCTATTCGGTTATCTCGCCCGAAGGCTGCGCCTCGATTCTCTGGCGCACTGCCGAAAAGGCCCCCGAAGCGGCCGAAGCGATGAAAGTCACCGCGCAGGATCTGCTCGGGCTGGGGGTGATCGACCGCATCGTGCCCGAGCCGGTGGGCGGGGCGCACCGCGATCCGGCAGGCACGGCGGCGGCGCTGGGCAAGGCGATTGGCGAAGAATTGCGCACGCTCGCGGGCAAGCCGCCCGAAACGCTGCGCCAGATGCGGGCCGAGCGGTTTCTGCAGATCGGCGCTTGATCCCGAATCGGGTCTGGCTTTTCCGCTCTTCGCGCGCTTAAACTCTCCCTGACCGTTACGTGCGGGCCACCGGCGCAGACCGTCCGGGCCGCCGAGCCAGGGGAGAGATCATGATCAGCCGCCCGCTTCGCCCCGCCACGCTACTCGCCGGGGCCGCAGGAATCGTCCTCGCTGCTTGCGCCGGGCCCGTATCGCCGGTCGGCGCGGCCAACGAAGTCTCCTCGATCAGCCCGGCGGACAAGCAGCAAGGGGCCAAGGCGCATCCGCAGCTGCTGAGCGAATTCGGCGGCGCGGTCACCGGTCCGCAGGCGGCGTATGTCGAGGGCGTGGGCAAGACGATCGCGCTGCAATCAGGCCTCGGCAACGCGCGTAGCGACTTTACCGTCACGCTGCTCAATTCCCCCGTGAACAACGCGTTCGCGATTCCCGGCGGCTATATCTACGTCACGCGCCAGCTCGTCGCGCTGATGAACAACGAGGCGGAGCTGGCGGGCGTGCTGGGCCACGAGGTTGGCCATGTCGCCGCGCGCCACGCCGCCAAGCGCGAGAGCGCGGCGACGCGCAACACCATCCTTGGCGTGTTGGGGTCGGTGCTGGCGGGCGCGGTGCTGGGCGATTCGGCGCTGGGACAGCTCGGCCAGAAGCTGTTCTCGACTGGCAGTCAGCTGCTCACCCTCAAGTATTCACGCGGACAGGAGAGCGAGGCCGATTCGCTCGGCGTCACGTATCTGCGCCGCGCCGGGTATGATCCGCGCGCGATGGGCACGGTGCTGAGCAGCCTGGCCGCGCAGACCGCGCTCGATGCGCAGATCACGGGCACGACCGACAAAGTCCCCGAATGGGCCAGCACGCACCCCGATCCGGCCTCGCGCGTCACGGCGGCGCTTACGCTGGCGGGGGCCAATCCGAAAGGCCTCACCAATCGCGACACGTTCCTGACGCGGGTCGAGGGCCTGACCTATGGCGATGATCCCAAGCAGGGCTTTGTCGATGGGCGCAAGTTCGTTCATCCCGGCTACCGTCTCGCGTTTCAGGCGCCGCCGGGCTTTTACCTCGTCAACGGCGCGCGCTCGGTTTCGATCAGCGGGCAATCGGGCAAGGGCGAAATGGCCAGCGCCGCTTATTCCGGCGATTTGGCGGCCTATGTCAGAACCGTCTTCGCGGGGCTTTCGGAGCAGCAGCGGCTGGTGCCGGACGCGATCCGCACCACGACGATCAACGGGATTCCGGCCGCCTATGGCACCTTGCGGACCGATACGAGCGAAGGTTCGCGCGATGTTGTCGTGATGGCCTATGCCTGGGGACCGGGCCAGGCCTTCCACTTCACCACGATCAGCGAGGCCGGGCAGGCTAGCGCGTTCGATCCGATGTTCAATTCGATGCGTCGAATCACCATCGGTGAGGCGGGGGCGGTGCGCGCGCGCAAGCTCGCCGTTGTCACAGTGAAGAAGGACGATACACTGCAGTCGCTGGCGCGCCGCATGGCCTACGATGACCGGCCACTGGACCGGTTTCTCGTGCTCAATGGGCTCGCAGCATCAAGCAAGCTCGTCCCCGGCGCGCGGGTCAAGCTTATCGTCTACTAATCGCCGTACGGCCACGAGGCGGTCGAAAGGCGCGTTGCAGGTATGAAAAACGGGGGGTGCGGCGAACCACACCCCCTTTTTCTATCCGTTCAGCCGGGCAGGATCGCGTTTAGAACGGACCCTTGCCGTCCGAAGCGTTGCTCATCTTCGTCGAAATCTGGACAAAGGTGTTCGAGAGCGAGTTGCCCAGCGCGCCCATGGCGACAATGGCACCGGTCGCGATCAGAGCTGCAACGAGCCCG
>CAIKKO010000423.1 GCA_903828025.1 uncultured Sphingomonadales bacterium | reverse complement strand
CCCACCCCCGCGCGCCGCACGTGTTTTGGCGGAGCGGAAATCCATGGACTTCGATGACCAGATGCGCCGCTATTTCGGCTCGGCCGATCTGGCCGCGCTGAGCCCGCCCGAACTGGCCGCAGGCAAGGAACGCCTCGCAGTCGATTTCGGGCTGGAGAAAGACACCGGCCGCCGCTTCGCGCTGTGGGCGCTGATGCATATCCTCGGCTGCGCGCCCGATCTCGATGTCGCGTTCAAGGACGCGGGTGAGCAAAACGCCGCGCGCGATTTCATGGACCTTTTCGCCAGCTTGAACGCAGAGCCCGATTAAGGGCAAGCTGCGCGCCAGCAGGAAAACGGAGCATCCGCATGAGCGATCTCATCACCGTCGACATCAGCGAGGGCGTCGCCACCGTCACGCTCAATCGGCCCGAGGCGATGAACGCGCTCTCCAAGGCGCTGCGTGCGCGGCTGTTCGAGATCATGACCGCGCTCGATGCCGATGATGCGGTGCGCGCCGTGGTGCTGACCGGCGCGGGCACGCGCGCTTTCACCGCCGGGCTCGATCTCAAGGAACTGGGCTCAGAGGCAGGCGCACTCGGCGCAGCCAACGCCGAAGGGGCGGACGAGAACCCGGTCAAGGCGATCGAGGTCTGCCGCAAGCCGGTAATCGGCGCGATCAACGGTGTCGCCATCACCGGCGGCTTCGAAGTCGCGCTCGCCTGCGATGTGCTGATCGCCTCCACCAACGCGCGCTTTGCCGATACCCACGCGCGGGTCGGCATCTTTCCGGGCTGGGGCCTGTCGCAGAAGCTCTCGCGGATGATCGGGATCAGCCGCGCCAAGGAGCTGTCGTTCACCGGCAACTTCCTCGATGCCGCGACCGCCGAGGCCTGGGGGCTGGTCAACCGCGTGGTTGCTCCCGAAGAGCTGCTCCCTGCGGCGCAGAAGCTGGCGCGCGACATGGCCTCGATCGATCCGGCCATGCTCAAGGCATACAAGGCGCTGATCGACGAAGGCTACGCAGTCAGCTTCGGCGAAGGCCTCGCCATCGAACAGCGCGTCTCCTCGGCCGCCAATTCGGCCGTCACGCCCGAGGAAGTCGAGGCGCGGCGGCTTTCAGTGCAGGCGCGCGGCCGCAGCCAGTAGCGAACCCCGCAGCGAGGCAGCAAGGTGGTTTCGCTCAGTGCTCTATCCGGCAATCATGCCGCGCAGCCTGTCCTGTATGATCGCTTCGGCTTCAGCGACAATCCGGGTCAACAGTTCGGCGCAAGTCGGGATATCGTGGATCAGGCCCTGGATGAGGCCCGCACTCCACACCCCGTGATCGGCGTCGCCGCTGACCAGCCCTTCGCGGCCGCGCACGCCCTTGACCAGATCGGCCACCGCTTCGAACGGCTTGCCTTCGCGCTCGGCGGCCACGACTCGCTGCGTAATCGCTTTCTTGGCCACGCGCGCGGTGTTGCGGTAGCTGCGGAAGATGAGATCGGTGCCGCGCTCGTCGTTGGCAACCATCGCATCCTTGATGCCCTGATGGATCGGTGCCTCGACCGTGGCGGTAAAGCGCGTGCCCATGTTGACCCCGTCCGCGCCCAGCGCCAGCGCCGCCACGAGCCCGCGTCCATCCCCAAACCCGCCGCTGGCGAGCAGCGGAATCTTGACTTTGTCCGCCGCCGCCGGGATCAGGATCAGCCCGGGGACATCGTCCTCACCGGGGTGCCCGGCGCATTCGAAGCCGTCAATCGACACGATATCGACTCCGGCCCGCTCGGCCGACAGGGCATGGCGGACAGCCGTGCACTTGTGGAGAATCCGGATGCCGTGCGGCTTCATCATTTCCCACAGTTCGCGGACGGCCGGTGAGCCGGCGGTCTCCACGATCTTGATCCCGCTATCGATGATGACCTGGGTGTAGCCCTTGTAATCGGGGGGATTGATGGTGGGCAGCACGGTCAGGTTCACACCGAAGGGCTTGTCCGTCATGGACCGGCAGCGCTCGATCTCCGCTGCGAGGGCAGCGGGAGAGGGCTGGGTCAAGGCCGTAAGGATGCCGAGGCCGCCTGCGTTGGAAACCGCGCTCGCCATTTCGGCGACGCCGACCCACTGCATGCCGCCCTGCACGATCGGGTGCTCGATCCCGAGCATTTCGGTGATACGCGTCTTCAGAGCCATCTCATCCCCCTTTGCAATCCTGCGTGCTTAGCCTGCCTGACTGCCCACAGGTTGGCGCGCGAGGCAACCGTCAATTTTGCACAATCCGGCCTAGCCCTAAACCGCCACCGCCAGTTCGGTCGCCTGCTTGATCGCCCGCTTGGCATCGAGCTCCGAGGCTTCGAACGCCCCGCCGATCAGCTGGGGATCGAGCCCCCGCGCGATGAGTTCATCATAGAGCCCCCGCGCCGGTTCCTGCCCGGCGCAGACGATCACTGT
>CAIKKO010000422.1 GCA_903828025.1 uncultured Sphingomonadales bacterium | reverse complement strand
GCGGTGAACCCGGTCAGCCAGACCGTCGCGCTCGGTGCGTACGACAACGCCGTCGTGCGCGGCAGCTGGATCGGACAAGCGGGCCTTACCTGGCAGGGCCAGACCGGACCCATCGGCCACACCCTGATCGCCGGGATCGAAGCGGGCGATCAGACCACCGATGCCGCCCGCGCCGACGGGGTGTTTCAGGGCTCCACCGTGGTCGCTCTGGCCGACCGGCTCACCATCCCGGCGGTCACCTTCGGCGCGCCCAGCCGCTCGACCCACGCCAACGTCCAGACCCTCTCGGCCTATGTGCAGGACCAGATCGAGCTCGCGCCCTTCCTCCAGTTGGTCGGCGGCGTGCGCTATGACGCATTCCAGATCCGCGCCGACAACCGGCTCACCGCCACCAGCGCCGCGCGCACCGATCGCAAATGGTCGCCGCGCGCCGGGGTGATCGTGAAGCCCCGGGCCAATGTGTCGCTCTACGGCAGCTACACTCGCAGCTTCCTGCCGCAATCGGGCGACCAGTTCAGCGCGCTCGATGCCGTGCAGGCCGCGCTCGCCCCGGAGGAATTCACCAACCTCGAACTGGGCGCGAAGTGGGACGTGACCCCCGCGCTTGCGCTCACCGCCGCCGCCTACCGGCTCGACCGCGACAATTCGCGCTTCAACGATCCGGTCACGGGCCTGCCCCAGCTTTCGGGCAAGACCCGCACGCGCGGGATCGAACTCTCCGCAGCGGGCAAGATCTTGCCGCAATGGCAAGTCAGTCTGGGCTACACCCTGCAGGACGGCGCAGTCCGCTCCAGCACCACCGCCGCGCCTGCCGGACGCGTCCTCGCACTGCTTCCCAAAAGCCAGATCGCGCTGTGGAGCCGCTACGATGTGACCCCGAAACTCGGCCTCGGCCTCGGCGTGACACACCAGTCCTCCAGCTTCGCCACGGTGAGCAACGCGGTCACGCTGCCGGCCTTCACCCGCGTTGACACGGCGGTGTTTTACACTGTCTCGAAAGCCGTTTCGGTGCAGCTCAACGTCGAAAACCTGCTCAATGCGCAGGACTTCCCCACGGCGAACAGCGACAACAACATCGCCACCGCGGAACCGCGCAGCGCCAGGATTGCGGTGCGGATGGCGTTTTGAGGGGCTTCAAAGCCCCGGTGTCGTCGCGGTTTCCGGCACCGGCAGCGCGGGCCCTTGCTCCGCCCCGCGCATGATCCGCCCGGCGCGCTGGATCGTGCGGACCAGCCGGGGGTAGACCCCGCAGCGGCAGATATTGGTGATCGCGGCGCGGATATCGGCTTCGGTCGGATCGGTGTTGTGCGCGAGCAGCGCGGCGGCCGCCATGACCAGGCCGGGGGTGCAGAACCCGCACTGGATCGCCTGTTCGGCCACGAAAGCCTGCTGCACCGGATGGTTGCGATCGGCGGACAGGCCTTCGATGGTGGTGACGCTGCGCCCTTCGGCCTCGCCCAAGCTGAGCGTGCAGCTCGGCATGGCCTGCCCGTCGACGAGCACCATGCACGCGCCGCATTCCCCGGTACCGCAGCCGTATTTGGTGCCCGTGAGGTTGGCGGCATCGCGCAGCGCCCACAGCAGCGGGGTATCGGCTTCGAGCTTGATCTCAAGCGGCTGGGCGTTGACAGTGAGGATGGCCATGGCGCGCCGGGCCTAGCGCGCCAGACCGCAAATAGCCACGCTCAGGCGCCAGCCGCTCAGTCGCGCCAGCTGCGGTCGATCTGGTCGATCCGCCGGGTCCAGGCGTTGAAATCGCCAACGCCCGGGCCCCCGCCCGGAGGGTTCGCCATGTTCAGATCGCG
>CAIKKO010000421.1 GCA_903828025.1 uncultured Sphingomonadales bacterium | reverse complement strand
CAGCGGCAATGTCAGGATCAATCGGCGGCGGCGGCGCAAGCGGCAGCATGACCGGCGGGTCGTTCTGGTCCGCCGCTGCGGCAGGCGTCTGCCCCTCCGCGGGATCAACCGCCGGATGCGCGGCCATGATCGCAGCGTTCTGCTCTTTCCACTTGCGCTCCATCTCCTCCATCTCCGCCTCGCGGATCATGGTCTCGATCCCGGAGCGGAAGTGATTGGAGACGCGGCGGATCTTGCCGATCCAGCGCCCGGCCGTGCGCAGCGCGAGCGGCAGGTCCTTGGGACCGATCACCACGATCGCCACGATAATGACGAGCAGAAACTCGTCTGGCGCAATGCCGAACATCGCTTAGCCTTGGTTTGCGCGGGTGATCAGACAGTGCCGCCGGGAGTGGTCTGCTCGGCGGTTGCCGCAGCAGGCGCCGCAGGCGGAACCGGCTGCTGCTGCAGCTGAGCCGGCGGCGCGGTCACGGGACGATCCGTCTCGTCGGCCATGCCCTGCTTGAAGCTTTTGATACCTTTGCCAAAATCGCCCATCATCTCCGAAATCCGGCCGCGACCGAACAGGATAAGGACAACCAGCGCGAGAATGATCAGATGCGGAAGGGACAAGCCGCCCATGGGTAAATCTCCTTGATGCCCCCCAGATAGGACATCGTTGCGCAAACTGCCAGCAAGCTCAGGAAGATTCGTCAAGGTCCGGCGAATCTTCATCCATCAGCCCGGCAAACACCGCCTCGACCGGATCGAGCAGCCCGGCCGCGCGCAGTTCTTCAAGCCCCGGCAAGTCGCGCCGCGATTCGAGCCCGAAATGCGCGAGAAACGCCGGGGTCGTGGCATAGATCGTCGGTCGCCCCGGCCCTTCGCGCCGCCCGGCCACGCGCACCCAGCCCGCCTCCATCAGTACGTCGAGCGTGCCCTTGGCGGTCTGCACGCCGCGGATCGCCTCGATTTCCGCGCGGCTCACCGGCTCGTGATAAGCGATGATCGCGAGCGCTTCGGTCGCCGCGCGCGAGAGGCGGCGCACATCTTCTCGGTCGCGCCGGAGCAAGTGCGCGAGATCGGGCGCGGTCTGAAAATGCCAGCGCTGCCCCCGCTCGACCAGCTCGATGCCGCGCCCGGCATAGTGCGCGACCAGCGTTTCCAGCGCGCCTTCCACCGCCGCGCAATCTCCTGCGCCAAAGCCCAGATGCCGCGCAATCTCCTCCGCCGCCATCGGCGCATCGGCGGCAAACAGCGTCGCCTCGACGGCGCGGACGAGATCATCGGGCACGTTCATCGTCATCGGTTTTGGCCGCGCCCCTTGCGCAGCATCAGCGGGGCAAAAGTATCCGCCTGCGCCAGTTCCACTTTGCCCTGTTTGGCCAGTTCGAGCGCGGCGACAAAGCTGGAGGCCAGCGCCGAGCGGGCGAGCCGGGGATCGCCGCCGGGCTCCCGTGCAGGCAGAAAGCGCGCCAGATCGGTCCATTCGATCGCCGCGCCGATCATCGCCTCAACCCGCGCGATGGCGCTCTCCAGCGTCATCACCGGGCGCGTGCGGACCATATGCACCACCGGCGCGGTGCGCTGTTTGATCACGCCGTAAGCCCGGATCAGCGCGAACAGATCGCAGTCCCAACGCGTGCTGCGGTCCGTGCGCAGCCCCTCGGGCGCACCGCGCGCGAACACATCGCGCCCCAGCCGGTCGCGCGCCATGAGCCGCGCCCCCGCCTCGCGCATCGCGCCGAGCCGCTGGAGCCGGATCTGCAAGCGCAGCGCCAGTTCCTCGGGGCTCGGCTGCACGTCGGGATCGCGCGGCAGCAGGAGCAGCGATTTCAGCCACGCCAGCCACGCCGCCATCACGAGGTAGTCCGCCGCCAGTTCCAGCCGCATCGCCCCCGCGCGCGCCACGAATTCGAGGT
>CAIKKO010000420.1 GCA_903828025.1 uncultured Sphingomonadales bacterium | reverse complement strand
GGGTGTAGCGGAAATCAATCAGCGTGTTGAGCCCGGCGACCGCTTCGAACACGATATCGCCGCCCTTGCCGCCATCGCCGCCATCGGGGCCGCCGTATTCCTCATACTTCTCGCGCCGGAAGCTGACCGCGCCGGGGCCGCCCGCGCCCGAACGAATGAAAATCTTGGCCTGATCGAGAAAATGCATGGGGAAAGGTTCTAGCGCAAAAAGGAAAACATGTCCCGAACTGCTGGCAGTGAAGACCAGTATGTCGGAAATTGGCTCTGAACGAGCCGAGAATGGTGCCTTTCGAGAACCAGCGCGCAGCGACCATTCAGGTCGTGAGCACCGGAAGCGCAGAAAGGTGCCGTTCGCAGGCCATTCAAGGCCAATTTACGGCATACTGGTGGAGCCGAGGGGGATCGAACCCCTGACCTCGTCATTGCGAACGACGCGCTCTCCCATCTGAGCTACGGCCCCGTTCCCAGTATCCTCCGGCCGGTTACGCAGGACGCACCTTTCCGGGAGCGCGCGCCTTAGCCCAGCGGCGGCGGATTTGCCAAGTGGTATTTGCGCGGGTGGCTTGGCTGGACCTTAGGACCGCGCTCTCCCCTTCAGGCGAGAGGGGTACCGGTTCAGGGCGTCCCTGCCTTGGGCGCAGGAGCAGGCGGGCCATAGCGGGCCTGCCATTCGGCAAGTTCGGCGCGGTATGTTTCGTAGCGGCGGTAAAAATCGTCGTAGACCACCTCGATGCTCGGCAGGCCGCTGCCCGCGAACGCTTCAAGCCCCGCAGGCTTCACCGTCAGCGCATCGGCGCTCATCGCCAGCACCGCATTGCAGAACGCGGGGGTGACGGGCGGCAGCGCGAAGTGGTTATAGACCGAGGTCATGTATTCTTCGCGCGGGGCGGAGAATTTTGCGCCGTAGCGGGCCTTGAACTCGGCATCGACTTTCTTGTTGGTGGCGCTCAGCACTTTGCCGTTGGCTTTGAGGAAGGCCTTGTAGCGCGGCAGAATCGCGGCATGCGCCGGGCTGTTGCAATTGAGTGCGGCGACATTGAACGCCGAGCGCAAGTTCCACAGCGTCTGCGCGGGGGTGATGCCGCGGTTGACCGACTGGCGCAGACCGCTGGCATCGACCGGCGGAATCGCGAGATTGTCGCTCGCGCCCATTGGCGGCACGGGCTTGGGCGGCGGCGGCACAACCACTTTGGGCGGCGGCGGGGGCGGTAGTGGGGGCGGCGGGGCCTTGGGCCCGCAGGACGCCATAGCGAGCGCCAGCAGGGCCACCGGCACGGCGCGAAGCAGCGTCCGGCCGCTCAGAAACGCAGGCGTCGAAAGGCGCGTAAAGCGGTGCATGCGGACGAGTCCCCCCGGGGCAGCGGTGCCGCGCACCACCGGTTCGGCGGGCACGATCGCCTAGATTGCAACGGCGCTCTACCCGGTCAGCCGCGCAAAAGAAATGCCCGGCGAGCCCAAAGGCCCGCCGGGCACGGTGATGTGTTCGGCGTCAAGGACGGATCAGCGGCGATCGCCCATGAAACGCAGCAGGAACAGGAACATGTTGACGAAATCGAGGTAGAGCGTGAGCGCGCCAAGCACGATCATCTTGCCCGCGAAATCGGTGCCGGCCACCTGATCGTACATGCCCTTGAGCTTCTGCGTATCGTAAGCGGTGAGGCCTGCGAAGATCAGCACGCCGAGGAAACTGATGCCCCAGGCGAGACCTTCCGAGTGCAGGAAGATATTGATCACGCTGGCGATCAGGATGCCGACGAGGCCCATGATCAGGAACGTGCCCATGCCGGACAGGCTCTTGCTCGTGGTATAGCCAAACAGGCTGAGGCCCGCGAAAGCACCCGCCGTGGCGAAGAACGTCGCCGCGATCGAGGGGCCGGTGTAGACCGCGAAGATCGACGAGAGCGAGATGCCCATCGCCGCGCTGAACGCCCAGAACAGGCCCTGCATCGTGGTGGTCGAGATCCGGTTCGCACCGAAGCTCATGATCATCACGAAGGCCATCGGGGCCAGCGCGACGAGCCAGCGCAGCGGGGTGCCGAACACCGCATCGGCCATGCCCGAAGTTGCGAACAACAGCGCGACCACGCCCGAGAGCAGAATGCCCGAGGCCATGTAGTTGTAGATTGACAGCATGTAACGGCGCAGGCCCGCATCATAGACCGCACCGCGCCCGGCGAGACCTGCCGAAGCGCCCAATCCTGCCGGACTCCAGCCCGAGGGCTGAGGGTCGTTCCAGTTTGCCATGACGTACATAACTCCGTTTCAGCCCGGGATGGGCCGAATAGAAGCAATATCGGCGCAATCCTCCCGCTTTTCAAGCGGAACCCCCATCAGGATGTGTCGCGGATTGTAATAGCTTTGGGTTCAGCTCTCGCGCGCCGCCCGCGTCATCTCCACGCTGCGGTCCTCCGCCCCGCGCAAGGTGTCGGTGAGCAGCGCGACGAGGCGGCCATCAGCATCGAGCACCTTGAGTCCGGCCTCGGTCGTGCCGCCAGGACTGGCGACGCGGCGGGCGAGTTCGCCGGGGCTATCGGGCGCAGCGGCGGCGAGCGCGGTCGCGCCCTCGACCATGGCGAGCGCCAGCCGGTCAGCCTGCGCGCGCGGGAAGCCGAGCGTGGTCGCGGCCTCCGCCAGCGCGTCGATGAAGCGGTAGACGAAGGCGGGGCCGGAACCCGCCAGCGCGGTGACGAGGTGCATCGCCTCTTCGTTTGCCAGCCATTCGGCCGGGCCGAGCGGAGCCATCAGCGCCGCGATCCGCGCGCGCGCGTCAGCATCGGCGTCACCGTAAAGCCCGATCGGCGATTTGCCGAGCGCAGCGGCGAGATTGGGCATGACCCGCACGATTGCGGCGGCCTGCGGGAAGTGCGCGCGCAAAGTGGCGCAATCGGTGCCCGCAAGGATCGAGAGCAGCACCGTCCCCTCCCCCACATGCGGGCGCACCGCGGCGGCGGATTCAGCGAGTTGCTGCGGTTTGAAGCCGAGCAGCACCACGTCGGCGGGAGCCTCACCCTCGGGCGCTTCGCGTATCAGGCGCACCCCGGCGGGAGCCTCGATGAGCAGCGGATCGACCACGGTGAACGCGGCGGGATCATAGCCGGCCGCCAGCCAGCCCGCGAGCATCGCCCCGCCCATGTTGCCGCAGCCGAACTGGAGGATGGTGCCCTGAAGTTTATTGGCGGTCATATCGGGTCTCCTGCCCCCTCCCGCTTTCGGGAGGGGCTGGGGGTGGGAACGGGGCGGCGCAGGCCCACCCCCGCCCCCTCCCGCAAGCGGGAGGGGAGATCAAGAAGCTAAGCCTCGCCCGCCGCGTCGATCAGCGCGCTGGCGAGCGCTTCGGCGGGGGTCTTGTCGCCCCACAGCAGGAACTGGAACGCCGGGTAGAACCGGTCGCATTCGTCGACCGCCGCCTCGATCGCGGTCTGCGCCTGCACCAGACTGAGCAAGCCGTCATCGCCCAGCATCAGCCCGTGGCGGTAGAGCAGCACCGAACCGTTCGACCAGACATCGAAGTGGCCAAGCCAGACCTGTTCGTTGATCAGCGCCATGACTTCGTAGACCGAAGCCTTCTTCTCATCCGGCACGCGAATATCGGGGAGGCACAGGACCTGGAGCACGTGATCTTCGCTGCGCCAGATGCAGCGCAGCTGATAGTTCGCCCAGCTGCCCTGAATCTCGCCGTGGATCTCGTCGTCGGACACGAATTCGCAGGGCCAGCCGCGCGCCTCGAACAGCGAGGCGAGCATGTCGACCGGCGCCGCATCATCGCGTTCGCTGTCTTCGTGGCCGGTGCGCATCGCTTGTTCCTTAGAGCCCGAAATGGGTGGCCCCGACTTCGAAGGCCGGGCCTGAACCGTGCCATCGCGGAGCGCGGCCCACCCGACAATCGGAGCGCTGCGCAGGGCTGGGCAAAACTCGACTAGGCTGTTCATAAGCTGTGGAGAAGCGGTGAACCGTGCCGCGCGCTCCGCGCCTAGAGCGAGAGGCTGTCCACCGCCTGCCCGGCCGGGCTGGTCCATTCGTAGCTGCTCACCCCGTCCTTGCGCAACCGGTCGACGAACGCCTGCGCGTCCGCGTCGCTCTCGAAAGGCCCTGTGAGCAAACGGAAATTGTTGCGCCAGGGGGTGATCGAAGGCTTGCGGCCGCGCAGCGCGGAGGACTGATGCACGAGCCGCTCCCATTCGCGGCCCATGACACCGCGGTTCGCGCCGGTCAGCACTTGCACCCAGATGCGGCTGACATGGGCGGGCTGCGCCTTGCCGTTCTTGCCCTTTTTGTCCTTCTCGGTCTCGGCCGGGCAGACGGGGTCCTTGGCCGACTTGCCCGCCTTGGCCGATTTGCCCTTGCCGCCCTTGCCCTGACCCTTGCCTGCCTTGCTGTCGGCGCAGGCCTTGTCGAGCGCGGCCTTCTCCTTGGCCGCCTTCTCGGCTTCGGCCTTGGCCTTGGCGGCCTTCTCCTTCGCCGACTTCGCGCCGGTGGTGAGCAGTTCCTCGCCGCTCAGACGCGAGACGGCAGTGGGGCCATCGGGACGGTCGCCACGGTCTTTGGCATTGTCCTTGGCCTTATCCCCAGACTTGTCCTTCACGCGGGCCGCCTTCGCCGCGTCGCGCAGCGCCACGATCCGGGCGAGATCGACCGCCTCAGCTGTCGGTGCCGCTTCCTGCTCGGGCGGTTTGTAGCCATCGAATGCGCTGCGGAAATCGGCCGGTGCGGCGGCTGGCTGCGCCGGGGCCGGTACAGGCTGGATTACCGGTTGTGACACAGTCGCTGGGGGGGCCGCTTGCGGGGCCGGCGCAGGCTGCTGTGTCGTCAGAAGTGCGTATGCCGCGCCCGATACCGCCCCGCCGGGGGTAACCGGCGCAGCGCTGGTTGCCGCAGGCGAAACGGGTGCCGGGCCTTGCGCGGGAGCCTGCACAGCAAGCACCGGCGCTGGCGGCGGCGCAGGGGTCACGACCGGCCCTGCCACCACAGGTGTCGCAACCGGCGCCGTTGCTGGTGCTGATACGGTCGGCCCAAGCCTGGCCACTGCCGCAGGCGCTGGCAGGGGGGTCGGGGCCAACGGCGTGCCCGGCGGGACATCGAGCTTCGAGAGCACAACCGGCGCCGTCGCCGAGCGGGGCGCAGGCGTAGGCGTCGGCGCAGGCTGGGGTGCGGCAGCGATCTGCGGTTTGCTTTGCACCGGCGGGCCCGGCGGCAAGCCCCACGGCGCGCTGACAGCGGGCGGGGTCGGCACGGCTGCGGCGGGCGCAGGCCCGGCAGCTTGGGCCGTGGCCACGACTGCATCACGACCGGGTCGGCGGTGCTTGGCTCTGCTATCCCGATCATCGCGCCCCTTGCCGCCGAGCGCGGCACCAGCTGGCACGAGCCCGGCATCAACGCGCGGCGCGCGCGGATGCAGCGCAGCATATTGCACGATCTGCGGATCATCGCGGCCGATGTCCGCCGCGCGCGGGAAGCGTCCGAGATTGGCGGCGGCGGCCTGCTGCGCGGGTGTGAGGCGCGACATGTAGCGCAGATAGGG
>CAIKKO010000419.1 GCA_903828025.1 uncultured Sphingomonadales bacterium | reverse complement strand
GGCGCGGCGCGGGGCGGCATCGGGGCGGTTTGCGCGCTTGGCCAGCCGCTCGACATCGCGGACCGACAGCCCTTTGGCCACCGTCTCGCGCGCCAGCGGAGCCGGATCGGGCAGCACCGCAAGCGCGCGCGCGTGCCCCATGGAAAGCTGGCTTCGTTCTACCATATCAAGCACTTCGTCCGGCAGACCGAGCAGGCGCATCAGATTGGCGACATGGCTGCGCGACTTGTCGACGAAGGTTGCGATTTCCTGCTGGGTGAGCCCATCCTGCTCGGACAGGCGCTGGTAAGCGCGCGCTTCCTCAACCGGATTGAGATCCTCGCGCTGCAGGTTCTCGATCAGCGCGAGCGCCGTCACTTCGCGATCATCGAGCTGGCGCACGATGGCGGGAATCTCGTGCAACCGCGCGCGCTGCGCCGCACGCCAGCGGCGTTCACCGGCGACGAGCTGGTAGCGCCCATCACCGAAGGGCCGCACCACCACTGGCTGGATCACCCCGCGCGCGGCAATCGAGCGCGCCAGTTCCTCCAGCGCGTCCTCATCGAAGTGGCGGCGCGGCTGGTCCGGATGCGGCTCGATCGAGGCGACGGTCAGCATGGCCAGCCCGGTTTGCGGCGCGGACCCGTCCGTCGGTGGCGAAACCGAAATGCGCGAAACCGCTTCCTCGCGCCGCGTCTCGCCCAGCAGCGCGCCCAGCCCCCGGCCCAGCGCGGGCCGCTTGGCCGTCTTTACCGCGCCGCCGTCCGCTTCGCCGCTCATGCTGCCTTCCTCCGCTCGGGCAGGCGTCCGATCAGCTCGCGCGCCAGCTTCATATAAGCCTGCGAACCCGCGCAGGCATGGTCATAGATCAGCGCCGGAAGCCCGTGGCTCGGCGCTTCCGAGAGCCGGACATTGCGCGGAATCACCGCATCGAACACCAGCGCGTGCAGGCACGAGCGCACATCGTCGGCGACCTGGTCGGTCAGCCGGTTGCGCCGGTCGTACATCGTGAGCACCACGCCCAGAATGCTCAGCTCCGGATTGAACCGCTCCTGCACCCGTTCGACCGTCTGGAGCAGCTGGCTCAGCCCCTCGAGCGCGAAGAATTCGCACTGCAGCGGCACCAGCAGCGAGTCTGCCGCCGTCATCGCATTCAGCGTCAGCAGCCCCAGCGAGGGCGGGCAGTCAATCAGGCAGATGTCGTGCCCGGCATCCTCGGCGAGCGCGGTGCGCAGCTTGCTGGTGCGGTCGGTCAGGCTGACCAGTTCGACTTCGGCGCCCGAAAGATCCACCGTCGCTGGAATGATATCGAGCCCCGGAATCCGCGTCGGGATCATGCACGATGTCACGCTCGCCTGCTCGATCAGCAAGTCATATGAGGAGCGCTGCCGCTCCGCCGCGCTCACGCCGATGCCGGTCGACGCATTGCCCTGCGGATCGAGGTCGAGCAGCAGCACTTTCCACCCCGTGGCGGCCAGCGCCGTGGCAATATTGATCGCGGTGGTGGTCTTCCCCACCCCGCCCTTCTGGTTCGCGACGGCAATCGTGATCATCGGCTGGAACCTCGTTGACGCAGGCCCGGAGCGGGCTTGATATCCTTGTACCCCAGCAGCTGGCCGACGATGATGCCGGCCGACGGATCGGTCAGCGAATGTTCCACGTGGAACAGGTGAGTCCAGTCCGCTGGGAGCGTATCCAGTTCATGCTGCGCTTTGGCCCCTTTCGGCAACAACCAAAGTGTCTCCTGTGTGGAAAAACGTGCTGCAATCGCCAGAAGTCGCTCCAGCGGCGCAAACGCCCGTGCCGAAATCACCTGCCAATGCCGTTGGGGAAGATCCTCGACGCGCGATAGGATGACCTCGACATTGACCAACCCCAGCGCCGCCGCCGCACGCGCGAGCCATTCGGTGCGCAGCCGCCGCGAATCAACCAGCGTCACTGCGCGCTCGGGCTGCAGCGCTGCGATCACCAGCCCGGGAAACCCGGCCCCGCTGCCCAGATCGAGCCACGGCCCCTCGGGCACTGTTCCACGTGAAACATCGAGCAATTGTGCGCTGTCGGCAATGTGCCGCTGCCACACGTGCTCGAGCGAAGCCCGTGCCACCAGGTTCTGCCGCGCGTTCTCGTCGGCCAGAGCCGTTACCAAGGACTCCAGCCGCCCGAGCGCAGCCGCGTCTGCCCGCGTTGCAAGCCACGCCCGCGCCTCTGCTTCGTCCGCAAGGCTCATGCTGCCACCCGCCGCCGGGCTTGCACCAGCAAGCTCGCGAGCGCCGCCGGGGTGATCCCCGCCACGCGCCCCGCCGCCGCCAGCGTATCGGGCCGCGCACGCTCGAGACGCTCGATCATCTCGCGCGAAAGACCGGGGACTTCGGCGTAGGGAAAGTCATCGCCCAGCGGAATAGTGTCACTCGCGCGCAACTGGCGCAGCTCGGCCTCCTGCCGCGCCAGATAGGGCGCGTAGGCTGCATCCTCGGTCATCTCCTCGGCCAGATCGGCATCGAGCGGTGCCGGACCAAGCCACGGTTCAAGTCCTGCGAAATCCACTTCGGGAAATCGCAACCACGCACCCAATGTCCGCCGGGTCCCGTCGTTGCGGACCATGATGCCGCGCGCATTGAGCGCCGCCGGGAGCACCTCATTCCCAAGCCGCTCCTCGATTCGCGACCGCTCCTCCTGCCGCGCCGCAAACCAGCGCGCCCGTTCCGCGCCGATGCAACCCGCAGCCAGCCCGGCGGGAGTCAGCCGGGTCGAGGCATTGTTGGCCCGCAGCCGCAGCCGGTACTCGGCCCGCGCGGTAAGCATGCGATAGGGCTCGGACACGCCGTGGAGAGTCAGGTCATCCACCATCACCGCCATGTAGCTCGAAGCGCGGTCCAGCGCGGCGGGCTCGCGGCCCAGCACCGCCGCTGCCGCATGCATGCCCGCGATCAGCCCTTGCGCCGCCGCTTCCTCATAACCCGTCGTGCCGTTGATCTGGCCCGCGCAATAGAGCCCCGGCATCGCCCGCACTTCCAGACTGCGACGCAGCGCACGCGGATCAATGTGATCGTACTCCACGGCATAGCCCGCCACGAGGATCTCGACCGCCTCCAGCCCTTCGATCGAACGCATCATCGCCAGTTGCACATCGGCGGGCAATGACGTCGAGACGCCATTGGGATAGATGGCGTGGTCGTCGAGACCCTCGGGCTCAAGGAACACCTGGTGTCCGTCGCGGTCGCCGAAACGGTGGATCTTGTCCTCGATGGAGGGGCAATAGCGCGGTCCCTGCGCGTCGATCGCACCGCTGAACAAGGGCGACCGGTCCAGCCCGCCGCGAATGATATCATGCGTGCGGGCATTGGTCCGGGCAATCGCACAGAACACTTGCGGCTGCGGGCGGGACTTTGTCAGCGGCGACATGGTCCACGGCTCGGCATCGCTTGGCTGCACCGGCAGCCCGGCCCAGTCAATCGTGCGGCCATCGAGGCGCGGCGGCGTCCCGGTCTTGAGCCGCGCCATCGGCAGATCGGCCACGCGCAATTGCTGCGCCAGGCGGTGCGCCGCGTTCTCGCCAATGCGCCCGCCCTCCATGCGCTCCTCGCCGCGAAACAGCCGCCCGCCAAGAAACGTGCCCGTGCACAGGACAACCGCCTTGGCAGCCAGTTCGGTCCCGTCCGCGAGCGCTAGGCCAGTCACCGCGCCGCCCGCCATACGCAGCGCAGCGGCCTCGCCTGGCACAACGGTCAGCCCGTCCTGTGCCGCCACCATCCGCTGGATCGCCGCACGGAACAGCTTGCGGTCCGCCTGCACTCGCGGTCCTTGCACCGCGCTGCCCTTGCTGCGGTTGAGCATGCGGTAGTGCAGCGCAGCTTCATCCGCCGCGCGCGCGATCAGCCCATCGAAGGCATCGACTTCGCGGACAAGGTGTCCCTTGCCGAGCCCGCCAATGGCCGGATTGCACGACATCGCGCCGATCATCGCCGGATCGAAGCTGACCAGCGCGGTGCGCGCACCCATGCGCGCCGCGACCGCAGCCGCTTCCACGCCGGCGTGCCCGCCGCCGACCACGATGATGTCGAAGCTGTGCATCGGCCCGCGATAAGCGATTCGCGCTAGCGCGTCAAAGCGGGCGATGTTTCACGTGAAACATCATTTGCCGATACAGAAGCGGCCAAACAGCGCGTCGAGCATATCTTCGGTGCCCGCGCGGCCGACGAGCCGGTCGAGCGCCACGCGGGCGAGCCGCAACGATTCGGCGGCAAGCAACGGGTCGGACTGCACGGCGGCTTCGCGCAAGGCCTCACCCACTTCGCCCAGATGCTGGTGCTGCCGTGCATTAAGCGCAAGCGCGCCGGGCGCGGGCAGCGCATCGCGCGCATGGTGGACCAAGGCCGCCCGCAAGTCCGGCAGGCCCTCGCCGGTCACTGCAGAGAGGCGGAAGCGGGCATCGGGCTTGAACAGCGCCTCGCACCGATCTGCCTGCGCGGCGATTTCCCAAACCGCCCCCGTCGTCGGCCCCTCACCCGCAGGACCGAGCCACAGCACGAGATCGGCGCGCTCCGCCTCGGCGCGCGCGCGGGCGATACCGATCTGCTCGATTGCGCCAGCGCCTTCATCGCGCAGGCCCGCCGTATCGACAAACGTGAACGGCACCCCGCCCAACGCCACCGCGCGCACCAGCACATCGCGGGTGGTGCCGGGCTCAGCCGCCGTAATCGCCGCCTCATCCTCAACCAAGGCATTGAACAAAGTTGATTTTCCGGCGTTGGGCGGCCCCGCCAGAACGACCCGGAAGCCTTCGCGCAGCGGTTCGGCGCGTGGCCGGGCCAGCCAGTCCGCCAGTTCCTCGGCCAGCGCCTCGCTCGATGCTGCAAAGTGCGCGGGCAACCCGCCCCCTGCCTCGTCGATATCGTCATCCCCCGCAAAATCGAGCGCCGCCTCCAGCGCTGCCGACAGGTTCAGAACGTGCGCGCGCCAAGCCGAAACCATGCGCGAGAAATCCCCGCCCGCCATCGCGAGCGCGCCGCGCCGCTGCAGCTCGGTCTCGGCGGAGAGCAAGTCGGCCAGGCCTTCGGCTTCGGCAAGGTCGATCCGTCCGTTGGCGAAGGCGCGGCGGGTGAACTCACCCGGCTCCGCGCGGCGCAGGCCGGGCAGCGCGGCTAGCGCGGTCTCCACCGCAGCCACGACCGCGCGTCCGCCATGAAGGTGCAATTCGGCGCAGTCTTCGCCCGTCGCCGTGCCGGGGCCGGGCAGCCAGAGCGCAATGGCCCGATCAAGCGGCAGGCCATGCCTATCCGAAAGCGCCGCCAGAATCGCGCGGCGCGGGGGTGGCAGTCTGCCGGCAAGCCCCTCCAGCGCAGGCCCTGCACCCGAACCGCTGATGCGGATGACAGCGATGGCAGCAGGGGGCGCGCCGGAGCTCAGCGCAAAGATCGTATCAGGCACATGCGTTTCCCGAGATCGGGCTCAGGACTTCGGCTTTTCGGTGCTCGCCTTGAACCCGGCCATGGCCGCCCCGGCGCCTTGCTCGACGAATTGCTGGAACAACTTGAGGCCCATCTCGCCCATTGGCGCAATCTGCTTGGCGAAGCTCTGCAGTTGGTCGACGCTGGTCATGCCTTGCATCGCCTTGGCCATCGCATCGACATAGACGTCGTTGGCGCGGGTGACATCGGGCAGGCCGAGAAAGCGGCGGGCCTCCTCCGGCGTGCATTCAACCTCGACATTCACTTTCATCATGGCACCCTTTGCGTACTTCGGACTCAAGTCTGTCATGCGCGCTTGGCAAAGTCTACGGCAGGGGCCAATCTGCCCATCGACCAACCGCCATGCCAGAAGGACAAGCATCATGGGTGAGATGACCACAATCGCAGCCTGGGACGAGCAGGGAGAGATCCCCGTCTATATCGCCACGCCCGAGGACCAGACCGAAGCGGCGATCATCGTCATTCCCGAAATCTTTGGCGTGAATGCTGGCATCCGCAAGAAATGCGATGACTGGGCCGCACTCGGCTATGTCGCGCTCGCGCCCGATATCTTCTGGCGCTTTGCCCCGGGGGCCGAGCTCGATCCCGATGTGCCCGAGCAGCTCCAGCAGGCGTTCGGCTATTTCGGGCAGTTTGATCCCGATCTCGGCGTGCAGGATATCGAAGCGGCGATCCGCTGGCTGAAGCACGAGCAGGCGGTCGACAAAGTCGGACTCGTCGGGTTCTGCCTTGGCGGGCGCATGGCCTATATGGCCGCTGCGCGCACCGATATCGACGCCGCCGTGGGCTACTACGGCGTGATGATCGACCAGATGCTGAACGAATCGCACGCGATCTCGAACCCGCTGATGCTGCACATCCCGACGGCCGACCATTTCGTCGGGCCCGAGGCGCAGGCCGCGATTCATGCCGGGTTGGACGACCATCCGAAAGTCGTGCTGCACGATTATGCCGGGCTCGATCACGGCTTTGCCGCCGAAATGGGCTCGCGCCGCGATGAGGCCGGGGCCAGCCTCGCCGATCAGCGCACGCAGGATTTCTTCGCCGCGCATCTCAGCTGAAGGAGGCCGTCTCATGCAACTCGGGCTCGCGGCGTGGCACCGCTATATGCAGACCGGCGATATGGCTTTGCTGGAAGCACTCGTCGCGCCGGACGCGGTGTTCCACTCCCCGGTGGTGCACACGCCGCAGGAGGGCCGCGCCAAAGTCGTGATGTATCTGGGCGCGGCGGGCCAGGTCTTCGCGGACACGGGGTTCACCTATGTCCGCGAACTGGTCGATGGCGCTGAGGTCTGCCTAGAATTCACCGCAAAGGTGGACGGCGTCCATGTCAACGGGATCGACCTGATCCGCTTCGACCTTGAAGGCCGCATCGCCGATTTCAAGGTCATGGTCCGCCCGTTGAAGGCAATGAACAAGTTGTGGGAGATGATGGCGGCCGCGCTGGAAAAGCACTGACCGCCACCCGCACTCACTGGTTCATCGTGGCGAAGAAGTCCTCGTTGGTCTTGGAATTCTTCATCTTGTCGAGCAGGAATTCCATCGCGTCGATCGTGCCCATCTGCATGAGGATGCGGCGCAGCACCCACATCTTGCTGAGCTGATCGGTCGGAACCAGCAGCTCTTCCTTGCGCGTGCCGCTCTTGCCCACGTCGAGCGCGGGGAAGATGCGCTTGTCGGCGACCTTGCGGTCGAGCACGATTTCCGAGTTGCCGGTGCCTTTGAACT